>WRCR01000390.1 GCA_009783865.1 Planctomycetaceae bacterium
GTATCGTGCTAACACAGGCATCGATGCAACTTCCGATGTTCGCGGAACGGTCATTCAGGGCGGCTTGGCTGCACAAAAACGGGCGTTCAATGGAAGCGGCAGAATTCTTCTCGGCGCATTCGTTGACGCTGGTGATGCCAATTACGGCACTTACAATTTCGTTTCGTCATTCGAGGATTCGTTCCGCGGGCGCGGTGACATCGATTATCTCGGTGCCGGTGCTTTCTTCCGCAGAGAATGGGACAATGGTTTCCGATTTGATGCGATGCTGCGCGGCGGAAATGTGACGAATAAGTTCCGCTCGTACGATATGGCAGCGTTGTATGCGGAAAACCTGCCGTTGTCATACCGAACTTCCAACTCCTACTGGGGTATGAACGTCGGCTTGAATTACACGGAAAAACTGAGTAACCGAAGCAAGTTTGATATTTACGGCAGATACAGTTGGGTTACCATTGACGGCGGCAGAGTCGAACTTTCGTCAACTGAAGTCGTGGATTTCAAGGCATTGGAATCAGTCCGGCTTATTTTCGGCGGACGCTGGACAGTGCGGCAGAAGTCGTCACTTTCGTGGTATCTCGGTGCTGCTTACGAACAGGAACTTGAAGGTATTTCCCAAGCGATTGAACGTGAGACGGGCAGAAATAACACTGTCGGCAATTCGAGTATCAAGGGCGGCACCGCTGTCGGTGAAGTCGGCGTGACTATGCGTCCGAATGAGCGATGGCAGTTGACGACGGGACTCGAAGGTTATTCCGGCAAACGCGCCGGAGGCGGAGTGCATGCCGCCGCAGCATTTAAGTGGTAAAAAAGTATGTTTAACGGGCGGTTCGCAGAACCGCCGCTAAACAAAAACATTCAAAGAGGCGGGGACTTTAGCCCCCGCTTTTTCTCCTTGTTTTTTAGGGGTTTGGCTTTGCAAAAATTTTTCGAGTCAGGGCTTGTTGTTCGGCGGGTTGTGGGGTATTGACATGACGCAGCACTTGCTGGTAAAATGCTGCTGTCTCGTTTGTTTTGACTTTCTGTTCTAACCCCCCGAATAACAATGAAATACACAGCCCTTTTTGTCCCCGCCGTTTGTTCTTTTTTGTTTGCCGTCTTTGGTGCCGCTTTTTGCAGTGCGGATTCCCTATTGCCGAAGGAAGTCACCTTTCCGCTGCCGTTTGCTTCGGATTTGAAAACCGACCGCGCATATATCGACATTCCTATAACGGATAAGTCGATAATCGGAAAAAGCAGTCAAATCGAAATTATCTTTGAATGCGATAATCCCAGAGCGGTCGGCAGCACTTCGTTTTATCTGCAAAGCGGAAAGGGCTGGTACAGTTATAGTCTCAGAAACATGGAATATGAATCCAAAGGAAAAAATTACTTTCGCATGGTGGTAAATCCTGCCGTTGATTACCGCACTGAAGGTACGCCGGGTAAAATCGCCGATGCCGACACCATTCGTTTCGGTATGTGGCGCGGTGCTTCCATTGACGCAACCGTGAAATTGTTAAGCATTAGGGCGGTCCCGAATCAGATTCTGACGGTTGTGTCGGAAAGAGGCGAAAACAATTCTTTCGCCAAATCCTTTCTCAACAGATTAGCCCGCGCCGGTATTCCAACGGCTTCCGTTTCGCAAGACGGGTTAGACGAAAAAACATTAAACAGCGTGAAAATTATTGTCCTGCCGCTCAATGGTGATTTGACAGCCGACACGATTGCCGCTCTGAAAAAATTTGTCGAAAACGGCGGTAAGTTAGTGGCGTTTTATACACTTTCGGCGGAACTGAAAAAAGTACTCGGATTTGCCGAAGGAAAACACTATAAGTCCCCTGAAGGCGATGCGGCGTTTGCGGAAGTCCGATTCAATCTCGGCAACAAGATAATCCCGCTCGAAAAAATGCAGCAGAAGTCGTGGAACATTAACACTGCGAAACCGCTGCCGCAATTCAATGCCGAAATCGCAGCATATTGGTACGATGCAGCGGGACAGAAAACCGAACATCCCGCTTTGCTGATAAGCGACCGCGGTGCCTTCTTTTCGCACGTGCTGACTGAAGAAGACCGCGAAGCAAAAGATAAATTTCTGGTTTCGCTGTTGGGTCATTTTGCTCCGTCTTTCCTGCACCAGAACGCTGTTAAGAATTGGCGGGCACTTTTCACGGTTGGCGATAACCGAGACCGGACTGATGAGCAGGTCAAGGCATTGTCTGCCTCGTTGTTAGCGGAATTGAAAAAGCGGGGCTTCGATTTGAAAGCGGACTTTTTTCAGAACGATGTCGATGAAGCCGTTTCGCTGAAGTTTGCGCCGAAGTATCAGGGATTGAATGATGCCTTAATTGCAATGCGGAAAGCGGCAATCGAAAAATACTGTGCTTCGCTCTCGCCGAAAAAAGGCGAATTCCGTGCTTGGTGGGAACACGCCGGTTTGGGCGCATATCCGGGCGACTGGGACAGAACAATGAAGGAATTGTCCGAAGCGGGGTTCAACGCTGTTGTCCCGAATCTTCTTTGGGGCGGCTCGGCAATTTATGCCAGCGATGTACTTCCGCGGCATGCCAAGTTCGAACAATACGGCGACCAAGTCGAACAGGCAATAAAAGCCGGCAAGAAATACGGCATTGAAGTTCACGCTTGGCAGGTATGTTATCGTCTCACCGGTTCACCGAAAGAGTTTGTCGAAAAAATGAAAGCGGAAGGCAGAACGCAGGTCAGTTCAAGCGGTGAAGTCGGCGATTGGCTTTGTCCATCGCATCCGAAAAACATTGATTTAGAAACCGAGACCTTCTGCGAATTAGTGCGAAAATATCCCGATTTAACCGGTATTCACTTCGATTATATCCGTTATCCGGGCAGCGACAATTGTTTTTGTCCCGGCTGTAAGGAGCGGTTTATCAAAGACACTGGCTGTCAAGTCGAGAACTTTCCGAAGGATGTGCGCGGCAGCGGAAAATTTCAGCCGCAATACGAACAATGGCGCTGCGACCAAATTACAAAGTTGGTGGCGCGGGTTCATCGGGAAACGAAACAAATCCGTCAGAACATAAAGATTTCGGCGGCGGTTTTTAGTCAATATCCTTCTTGCCGAAAAGGTGTCGGACAAGATTGGGTTCATTGGGTTGACAAGGGTTATCTTGATTTCATTTGTCCGATGGATTACACGGAAAACCTGAATCATTTTGAGGGACTAATCGAACAGCAGCAGAAATACATTGCGGATAGGATACCGCTCTATCCGGGTATTGGAGCAACGGCAACGGGTATTGCAATGACTCCTGACCGGGTAGCGGCGCAGATTGAAATAGTCCGCAAACGAAATGCGCCCGGTTTTATAATTTTCAACCTCAGCGAAAGAACTATCCAGGCAATTCCGCCGATGTTAAAGTTGGGGGCGACGCGTCCGTAAAATGTCCGCAAAATACCAGCGGCGCGGATAACAGTTATAACGATTTTGCCGGTTTTATTTTCTGTAAAACCGGCGAGCGGTTTTTTCCAGTTTTTTTGGTGATATAATTGAATAAAAATGCCGCAAATAACCTATAAAACATGACAGGGTACGGTGTTGTTTCAGTTAGTTATAGTTTTTGGTTTTCCGCAGGAGAATCTGATGAAGAGAAGAACATTTGTTAAATCGCTTTTGACTTTTGCCGGTATTCCGGTTATTTCGTTTGCCGCAGAGTCATCGGATTCTTCGGCAGAGAAGATAAAAGGCGCAAAGGAAGTGAAATTCTTCGATGCGATGAACGAAGGTCTCATTGATGCGTCCATTGTCACTTACAGTTCGCTTGATGCCCGCGTCAGTGTGAAGAACAAGTCCGGTCATCCGTTGCGGGTTGCGCTTCCCGAAACATTTGCGGCGGTTCATGTCGCCCAATTCGGGGACGACATTGGCGGAGGCGGCGGAGGCGGTAGAAGCAGCCGCCGGGGCGGCGGAGGCGGTCAAAATCAATCCTCCGGCGGCGGCATGGGAGGCATGAGCGGCATGGGAGGCATGGGGGGCATGGGCATGGGTATGATGAACATTGCTCCTGAA
>WRCR01000391.1 GCA_009783865.1 Planctomycetaceae bacterium
CATTCGGAATCAGTCCTTGTGTTTTTATGTCAGCCCAAGCGTTCATGTTGTTGCCGATTGCTGCGGCATCTTTCTGAAAGTCAACGGAAAACAGTTCGAGAAAATAATTCCGCTTGTTTCGCCGCAAAAAATCCTTGCTGACTTTGAGTTTGTCGGACACCCACAGCGACTGTGCTGAAATGAAAAACGGCGGGTAGTCCAGGTTTTGCCGCATAAGCGTTTTCGCACGCGGCGGCGGAACATACTCGAACAAAGGTTCGTTTTGCGGTTCAATTTCGTTTGTTTTCGGAAGGTGAAGAATGTTTCGAATTTCCGTTGCCGTATCTCCGCGAGATGCTGTCAGAAGAACTTCAAGCGAGTTCGAAAAACAGAGCGGCGAAAAGACGGCGTTTTCTTCCGGTTTTTCCCGCACCGCTGCAAGATAGGTCTCGATGGCAAAGCGATTGAAGTCCTTTGCCGATTGATGAAACGTTTTCGGCGGCAGCCGACCGGGAATGATTTCCTGCTCGAATCGTTTTTCCGTATGAGAAGGAGAACGAAAACAACCGGCGGCTAACGCCACAAAAAAGAGACAAGCAATACCAATCGTTATCAAGTGTCGTGGTTTCATAAATTTCTCCAATCTTGTGCCTATTCAATGGGGCATCTTCATTCTTTAATCAAGTGTTCACGATTCCCCGAATATCAATGAGATAAACTTGCCGCCCCAGGTTTTCGTGAACAGAATCAATCGTTACAAATTGACCGTTTCGGTCAGCATTGGGATGTGTGTCGCAACGCCATTCTCCGCTGTATTCCTTCGGCAGGAAAAAATGTCCGAGCGGAACAACTTTGCCGCTTGGAATGTGATACAACATCGGATTCTGGTTGCGCTCTTTATCGGGATAGGTGTCGTACAATATCCAATTATTATTCGTCTTTGGAACGTAGGTACAATGTCCGTCCCGCGTCATCACATCTCCGCCGACTAGTTCGGCTTCGCCTGTTTTATCCGTGAAAACATAAAACTTGTCGCCGTGAGACGGATGCTTCGCCCACGCCAATACGTGTGTCGGGTCGCGCCAAACAAGATGCGAAGTCATCTGATGCGGATTCATAAGGAACAAATCACTGCCGTCAATGTTCGCCGTAACCAGCCGCGTCCACCAATTCGGCTTGCCCGTTTCACGATGGTAACGATGCAGGAACAAAAACCGTTTGCCGTCCGGCGCAACGATAAGATGATTGAACCAATGTTTTGCGCCTTTTGCAAATCCTTCAGGCGGAACCATTGCGGCGAGAGTCGAAAACGGGACTATCAATTCCGATTTGCCGGTTGCAAGTTCGATACGCCAGATACCAGCATCTTCCGGTGCTAAAACATCAGTGTTCGGGTCGTCAATACCGCAGTATCCGTAGCCGGGACGCGTGTCGTTCAAACGGCGGAAGTCGGGATAGAAGCCCCATTTTCCGTCGGGAGAAAGTGCATAGATGGGATTGTCGAGTGTTATGATATTTTTTCCTTTGACATCTAACATTCGGGCAACGAATCTGTCTTTTTCGCGGTCGTTCCAGATAGCGGTTGATTCCGTCCCGGGTACCCATTGGAGTTGACTGCCTTGCTGCCAGTTCCATGCTTTGCTGCTGCCGAGTTCTGTCCAGCGGTTGTTATCTTTCAGGTCAATCATTCCAATGCGGATAGTATCGTCCGGTTTCGGCGACCGGTGTTCAAAATCAACTTGATGCGATAAGACAAAGCGGTTCGTTTTATCGACAAGGTCATGGTCGTAATAGGCGCGCCAATGAAATTTCGGACCGTTTGTAATCCGGCGAATCGGCGGCAGAGCATTTGTCTCTGCGGCGTGAACGAAACGGGACATAGCGGTCAAACCGAGCGAAGTTACTGCGGCTGTTGTTAAAAAATCTCTACGTGTATGCATGTGTTACCTCATGAAGGAAAAAAGTAAGTAAAATTTTATTGTAAAAACTATTGCTGTAAAAACAAGTGTTTAACACCGTCCACATCTGAAGTGCCGTCCTGAAAGACGGCAGATGGAAGCAGCCGAGGAAACGGAGGAACTCCGTGCCGATTTCAAATAATTGCCATGATTTCGTCCCAGCGTTTTTTCTGCTTGGCGATTTCAGCGAATCGCGCCTCATTGTCCGGCTTGTCACCGATTTCCAATAAGCAATATCCGCTCCAACCTGCATTTTTCAGGAAAGCAAACTGCGTTTCGTAGAACTTCGCTTCCATGTGTGCAGCAGATGTCAACTCGTGAATGTGAACGACTCCGCCGAGATACGGCTTCACCATTTCGAGATTAGCCGAAAGACCGGCATCCTTGAGGTCACGAATATCACTGTTGAGCATCAATCGCACCTTCGGATGGTTAACCGCTTTTGCAATCTTCGCAAGGTTCGGCAGTAAACCAGCGTTGCCATGTGCTTCCAGCCGAAGTTCCACGCCCAGCGAGTCCGCCGTCGGTGCCAGTTTTTTGAGCGAATCCGCAATCTGTTCCAGCGTCTTTTCCTGCGGAACATCTTTCTGAAAATCATTCGGGAAAACCCGAAGCCCCGGCGCGCCAAGGTCAGCACAAAATTGGAGCAATTCCTTGGTACGTTCAATGGACTTCTTGAGTTTCTCCGCATCCGGCGAATCATAACGCTCACCGCAGGCAACGCCGACTAACTTCACGGGACTGTCCGCAAACCGTTTGGCAGTTTCCACCCGCACGGCTTTGGGACTGTCCAATTCAACACCGTGAGTGAACTTCGAATCTGTCCGAAGTTCTGTCCCGAAAATTTCGGACTTCGGCAGAAATTCAATCAGTTCAGGAATCGTCCACTTGCTGCCTATCATGTAGGTTGTCAAGCCGAGTTTCAGCCCCTTCTTTGTTTCTTGCGCAGCAGTCATTTGCGCTGCCAAAGCGGTTCCCAAAGTCAGAGCCGCGCTGTGTAATAAAAATTGTCTTCGTTTCATGATAGTATCCTTTTGGTAATTAGTTAGGAAAAATTAGTTAAAGCAACTAGTTATACGGTATCCGGTACTTCAAATCCTTTGCGGTATTCCCGCTTCAGATGCCGGTTGCCTTCGTCGGCAAATTCGCCGGTGAATTGTTCTTTTTCCGGGTCGAACTGCAAAAAAGGTCCGAGAACCGGCGGCGTTTTTTTGATGTCGATTTCGTTCGCTTCCAGATGTGCAGCCATCTGCTGCCAGGTCTCTTGAAAATCAGCGTTAACCGCGACTCGTTCCCGAATCATTTCCGGCGATGCTGTCTTGCCGATACGATGCGAAATGTTGCCGAGATGCACCAATCCCGTTGAAGCATGGGCTTCAGCAATATCATAATACGGCATTGTTCCGTTTCCTTTAATTGCATCGAAGAATGCGTTCTTGACCGGTTTCAGTTGCGTTTTGAACTCTTGAACAAGTTTGCCGTCATTGTCAAACGCCTTATTGTCGATGGTATAACCGCCTTCGCACATAACAGAGGCAGTGTATGACCTCCCGCGAAAATTGTCCATATCCTTTTGCGCCCAAGTGCCGTTTTTCCAAAGAGTTATATCTTTCGGCAAGGCGCGCATCTCGTAAATAACGGGCAACGGTTTATAACCGAAAAACATTATCTGCGTGTTTGGCGTTTGACCGTCATCGTCATATCCGAAACGTCCGCCGACACTCAACACACTTTTCGGCATTCCTTTTCCGGCAATTTCTCTGGCACCGTCGAGGAGATGAATTCCCCAATTGCCGAGTTCACCGTCGCCGTAATCCCAATCCCAGTGCCAATCGTAGTGAAGATATTCCCGCATGAGCGGTTTCACCGGAGCCGGTCCGCACCAAAGATTAAAGTCAATCGTTTTTGGAATCGGTGTAGGAGCGGCAACCTTGCCGATACTTGTACGTGAACCGTATCTGACAGCGCGGATGCAGAGCGGTTTGCCGAGATTGCCTTTGAGGGCAAATTCCGCTGCTTCACGAAAGCCGTCCATTGAGCGGGTTACAGTCGAGGAATATACAATGCGATTGTATTTTCGGG
>WRCR01000392.1 GCA_009783865.1 Planctomycetaceae bacterium
AAAAGGGTTTGCCGGAAAGCAAAGCGTGCTGGGACGTGCCGACCAATTCGTAAAAGTCGATGCGCAATTTACACATCTCGCCAGCAGGTTGTTGGGAAGAACCTGGATAGTTGAATCGCTTGCGGTTGCACGAAAACTGTATAAGGAAAGCGATGACCGGACAAACTTCTTAACCGTTTCCGGCGAGATGCTGACACCGGACGGTGCGTTGATTGTTGGACCGACAAACTCGTCGACCGGTCTTATCACCCGCCGAAGTGAACTGCGGACGCTTGAAGAACAAATGACGTTTCTTGACGAAGACATAGCGGAAGCAGAGTCCGCTGTTGTCGCCGCAAAAGAAAGAGCGGCGCGTGACGAAATCAATGTCGAAACGGAAACACGGGAACATCAAACAGCCGTCACGGAATTCAACGCGCAAAAACAAAAACTGACATCAGCACAGGAAAAATTACAGCACGGTGAAGAACAGGAAAAACATCTTTCAGGCGAAATTGAAAAGTTGAATACGCAGATTATCCGCGCAGAAGAGGAAATCTCGCAGGCGAAAAAAACAAGGGAACAACTTGATTCCGAGATTGCCGCTTTGGAACTCCGGCAGATTGAAATGAATCAATTACTCGAAGGTGTTGAAGAGGATTTTGCCGAACACCGAAATACTGCTAACGATGTAAAAATCGAATTGGCGAAAAGCGAAGAGCGTCTTGCGTTTTTGAATGAACGGGCAGCGCAGTTTGAAAAACAAATTCAGGAACGCAAACGGTTTCTGAAAGAAAGTCAACGCCGCAATGTTTCGTTCATTGAACGCCGTGATGCGGTGCAACTTGCAGTGCTGAAGTCAGAATCGTCTATCGCTTCGCTGTATCTGAAAAAGGAAAGATACGCCGCTCAAATTACAACGGAACAGCAAAGCCGAAACGAATTGACTGTCAAGCGGAATAAACTTTTGGCGGAAAACAAAAAGCGGCAGAACGAATTGCAGAAATTGCAGAATAAAATTCACGCCGTTCAGATGGAAGCGGAACATTATCAGCACTTGCAAAAGACGCTGACCGACCGCATCTGCGAGGATTATAAAATTGATTTAACGGAACTGTACCGAAACAGTAATAACGAAATTACTGAAACGGAAGTACCGGATTATCAGAGTGAAATCGAAAATATCCGGGCAAAGATTGTTCGTCTCGGCAATGTCAACATGGATGCGGTCGAAACCTTAGATGAACTCGAAAAACAATATAACTTGCTGAACAAGCAATATACCGATTTCGTCAGTGCAAAAAAACTAACCGAGAAGATTATCGAAAAGTTGAATGCCGACTGCCGGGCAGTTCTTGAAGAAACCTTTAACGGGGTGCGGGAACATTTCTGCTCTCTTTTCCAGCGGCTTTTCGGCGGCGGAATGGCTGACTTGATTCTTGAAAATCCCGACAACATTTTGGAAAGCGGCGTGGAAATTTCAGCGATGCCGCCCGGCAAAGAATTGAAAAGCATTTCCCTGTTGAGCGGCGGTGAAAAGACGATGACCTGCGTTGCACTGCTGCTTGCGTTTTTGAAGTATCGTCCGAATCCGGTTTGTATTCTCGATGAATGTGATGCGGCATTGGACGAAGGCAACGTTGACCGGTTCGTGCGCGTTATAAAAGAATTCGGGGAAGAAACACAGTTCCTGATAGTCACCCATTCCAAGAAAACGATGTCATCGGCTTCCACGATTTACGGTATCACGATGCAGGAGTCCGGCGTTTCCAAGCCGATTTCTGTGCGGTTCGCCGAAGTGGACGAAAACGGCAACATCATCAGTATTAACGAAACAAAGGATAACAAAACCGCAGCATAAAAGGATACTATGAAAGACCTTATATTAAATTTTCTTACCGAATTAACCGCTGCGCAGGAAAAAGCGGCAGACGTTTTACAGCGGAAACAAAAGATTCTCGTCAAACCGGAGAAGAGCGAAGTTGACGCAATCGCTGCCGAAGAGAAAATCGTTTTGGAGTCGCTCGCTAACATATTGACGCAGCGGGAAACAATTCTCGCTCAAGGTAAAGAGCAAGGCATAGCCGCCGATTCCATAAAAGAACTTTGCGAAAAGTTGCTGCCGGCGCATTTGGAATGTCAGCGGTTAATCAATCTTGCGGGTCAGCAAAGCCGCAACTTGCGTTATCTTGCATTGGCTAATTACACGGTATCGCAGCGTTCTTTAATTCACTTGAATCAGGTATTAGAAATCATCGAGACGAAGGGACAGGGACATACAACTTACAGCAATCAAAACGAGAATGCGCTGCCGAGCAAGCCGTCTGCCGGCGGCAGTTTCGTGGATAAAGTCGCATAGTATTTAGTATTTAGTCGGTATTCCGGTTCTACTCCGCCTTCGTCGTGAACGTAATACGCATCGGATGAAGCGGAATGTTCTCGGTACTGCAAAAGTTTTCTGCCCTCACATCCCAATTGAGCAAGATATTGTACGTTTTTCCCGGCTTCAAGACAACATTGTGTATCGTACAGGTTCGTTTGTCATTACTCCAAACGGGAGGAGAATGTTTCGACCGTTCCGGAAACGTTTTTTTTCCGATATTTCGGGTGTCCCACCCCAGAATGTCCATCATCGGGCGGTCAAACGTTATAGAAATTTCAGTAAGAGCCGGGTTAATGTTTTTTGCCTTGTCCGGCGGATTCGTTTTCGATATCTTCGGACGATTTTCCGATTGCTTCCGCAATTTAGCAACATACTCATCGGTAACAATTTCGTTTTGCAGTTTCACGATTTCCGGCATGAATTCAGCCAAGGTCGGATATTTGTCCCGCTCCTTTTCGTAGCGACCAAGCAATTCGACCAATTCTTCCATCCAAAATAAACCGTCTCTGGTATCCATCAGCATCTGCCGTTTTGCTTCGTCTTTGTTGCCGCAATGTAAAAGATAGCGAACCATACAAGCCCTAACAAGATATTCGTACGGCATCGTCTTCCCGTTATAATAGTAAGATATGTTGTTGGAGACGAACGGAAAAGTCCGCTCCGTTGCCGGTGTCAATTTGTCGATGTATTTTTCGACGATGGGATTGCAGAAAAAATGATTGAATTCATGGACTACAAGAGCAGTAAAACCACCTTCATCAGGATAGTGAGCATCAGGACCGAGAACAGTAAGGGTAACAAAGTATTCTTTGTGTCCATCTTTGAAGCAGCAAAAGTCACCATATCCGCCGTCGCCAATGTATGTTAGAACAAAGTGCCAATGTTCGAGATTAACATCGCCGAAAAATTTCTTGAACCACGAATAATCAATTTTGTCATTTATTGCTTTGAAATTCTGTTCCGTTTTCCGGTACTTTTCGCGGTTTGCTTCGAAAAACTCGTGAAAGCGGCTCTTGACGTAAAAGTCGTCGAGTTGTTTCACGAAAAGTTCCGCCGCCCGCTGCCTAAATCGGGTACTCACCAGTTTTTCCAATGTTTTTTCCGAGTTTGCGTTGGGAAGTACAACACGACCGTTTTCAATGGAAATGTGGACGGCATGAGTGAATGCTGCTGCTTTGCCTCGCAACAATTTTGCCGCAAGAACGGCTGGATGCGTTTTGAACGGGGCAAAATGCCGGTTTATTGCTTCGTCGTATTCTTTGAATAAAACTTGGTACCCTGGTACCTCGGCAAGTCGAAACACGATACCGAGCAGTTCGATTCGCTCGTCAACTTTCGGCTGCGGACCTTGCGATTTGGCTTCCTCCGCAATGACGAATCCGCCGACGGCGAACAGGAACAAGAACAGAAAATTCGTTTTGGATTTCACGTTTTTACCCAATTATTCTCAAATACTCTTCGATTCTTTCCAACACGGACATTGCAAGCAAATGCTCGAACTTTTCGGTGCTGCCTGTTCGGTCGTAATCGTCAAAACAGTCATGGCAAATTCTAATAACCCCTTGATTCTACTCAAAAAAAAAAAAATACAATAGGGGGCGGTAAAAACTTTTTATTTGAAAAT
>WRCR01000393.1 GCA_009783865.1 Planctomycetaceae bacterium
AGCCGGTTTGATGCTTCCATCGAACCGGAAACATCGACAAGAAAAACCAGATTGAGCGGCGGACGTTCATCGCCTTCAAAGTCCTTCCCTTTGATTCCGATTTTTGCCAAGAGGTGTTTCGGTTCCCAAGGGCATTTCGCGACATCAGTATGCACAGCAAAGGGTTTGCCGTCAATCGGAGCGGCGTAATCGTAGTTGAAGTAATTGATGAATTCCTCAATCCGCACGGAGTTCTCCGGCACTTTCTGTCCGCTTTGAATGACCCGCCGCATCATTCCGTAAGATGCGGTATCGACATCAATACTGAATGTAGAAAACTCACCGGTTTTGACAACCTTGAAGGGGTTTTCTTCGGTATTTTTGTAGGTCTCGCTCTTCTCGTTGTTGTAGGGGTCGGCAAGGACTTTTCCCGTGACGCTAAGAGAGTCCTCTTCCTCTTCTTGAATTATCACCTGCGGAGTAACCATCATCATAACTCCTTGCGCTGCGGGTCTGCCGCCCATTCCGCCTCCCATTGCCATATCGCCTCTTTCCATTACCCTGCCTCTTGTCGCCGCTTTCATCGGCTCTTCGGCTGGCACTGCCCTCTGGGCTGGCGTTGCGGGAAAAGGATTGAAAAGCGGTTTGCCGAGAGATGCTTCACTTCGTGGAGCCGGTTCGCAAGCGTCCGCCAGTGGTTGAGCGAAAGTCATATTCTCTCCGCCGGTAGCACTTCCCGTTGCGCCATGTACTCCGTATGGTGATGACAGTAAATTCCCAGAGACGGGTTTGCCTTCCGCCATTTCCCTTTGTTTTTCAACAGTTTCAACCGATTTTTTATCCGCAGGGTATTGCTCACTGACAGCATACCTCTCTTTCCTCCGTTCTGAAAGTACTTGCATAGCATCAGCATTCAAACGCTCATCACTTGCTGCTTTGGCTTTGTCGGAGGTTTCGGAATCGCTTGAGGGTTTTTGTAATAGGAAAAGGGGAGAATTGGCTTTTTCCACTAATATCTGTTGATTATTTCTCTTGGCGGTTTCCGGCTTATGTTGGACGGCATAGACCGTTATAAACAGCAGGCACGCCGCAGCGGCAAGCGCAGCAAACCGGTAAAACGAGGATTTGCGTTTGGGGTGCGCCGACACAGTCGGCGGCTCTCGGTTGAGCGTTTCGTTTTTGAACGCTGTTTCGAGTTCCGAGACCGTTTTGCGGATTTCGTCAACTTCTTGTTTCAAGGCGGGGTCGTTTTCGATTGCCGTCTCGACTTCTTTTGCTTCGTCTTCGGTCAATTCGCCGAGAACGTAAGCGGTCAATTTCGGGTCATTTTTATCTGTAATCATTGTAGTATCCTTTATTGTTAATTGTTTTTCGTTAGTTCGTTCCGCAGTTTTGCAACTGCTTCGTGAATGAGCCACGCAACGGTGGTGACGGGTTCGCCGAGGATTTCGGCAATTTCAGCATATTTCAGACCTTCCTGAAATTTCAACCGCAGGACTTCACGGTGCCGCGGCGTTAGTTCGTTAAATTTCGCTTCGAGCATACGCTTTTGCTCCTCTTTTTCTGCGAGGATTGCCGGATTGAACAAGGTTTTATCCGCCGGCAAATCCTCTGGTAATGGTTCCATCTTTGTTTTCCTGAAACGGTCAATGATTAGATTTCTCGCCGTCTTATACGCAAACGATTTCACGTTTTGAACTGTATTTTTGTTCTGTTCAAGGCGCAGAAAAACCTCCTGCGTAATGTCTTTTGCCGATTCGGAATCGGACAGCAGACGGGCAGCGTAAATCATAATCGAGTTGTAAAGGTCGTTCATTTCACGAGTCCTTCATTGTTTTACGAGTACTCATTTTACGAGCCGGCGGTGATAACTGCCGACATTTGAGGAATTTTAACCGGTTATTTCGTCCTCTAACATTATAGACGTACAGCGGCGGATTTTCATAGTGAAAAAAAAAGAAAAGACGGTTCGCCGAACCGCCCGCTAAACGGATGCCGCGTACCGGCGCATTGCTTCGATGTTTTTCGGCGGTGTATCCCGCGGAACTTCGCAGCCCGCCCCGATGATAAAGTTGTTTCCTGCCTGCCGATGACATTCCGCAACGGCAGCGTAAATCTCATCCGGCGTTCCATTGCGCAGAACCTTCACCGGGTCGATGTTGCCCGCGATAACCTGTTCCGGCGGCATTTCCAGCCGCGCTTTTTCAATCGAGACCATCGAATCCAAGTCAACGAAATCGCATCCGAGTTGCCCGACTTCCTTCAAAGAACGGCTGATGTTGCCGCAGATATGCAGCCGGACTCTTCCGCCGAGTTGATGTATTCCGTCCACTAATTGCTTTTCAAACGGAAATACGAATTCGCGGTAAATCTTGGGTCCCACCAGCGAAGCGGCGGCATCACCCACCCCGATTATATCCGCGCCCGCTTTGATTTGCTCTTCGGCGAAACGCAGCGCATTTTCAACATTGAAAGCAAATAATTCCCGGATAAACTCCGGCGCATCGAAGAAGTCGGTCATCAGATTATTGATGCCCCGCAAGTCAGCACCTTCGGCGCAGGGACCTTCGACCCAGCCCTCGATGAATAATTCACCCTTGACGTTCTCTGCTAACTTCTTGACACCATTGACGCGGTCAAGACACCTGCTTCCGCTTTTCAAAGGGGCAAGCGGCTTCAGCGTTTTCAGAACGGCTCTATCCGCAAGAAGAGCGTTGTTTTCGTCAATCGCAGGCGGCGCGTCATCGAAAAAATGCACAGACGCGCCGAGGTCCGCCGCTTCTCTGCCGGGGTCGCTAATAGTGGAAACATAATCGAAACCAAACTTTCGGGCGGTCGCTAATTGCGCATCTGCTAAAACATTAAAGTCAGTTGCGTATTTCCCGTAAGGAACGCCGAGAGTATCCGCCGCAAACATCATCGTTATCGGCATAAACGGCAATGAGTCGGTCGTTTCGTGCCGCAGTGCGGTGGTTATTCTTTCAAACCCGTTCATGTTATTCCTTTTCTTCTTCTGTCTCTTTTTTGTCTGTTTCTTTTTCTTTATTCGTTTCTTCTTTGTCTAACCATTTTGACACGAAGGCGAAAAGTTGTTCTTCGGAACGATAGCCGGTACCGGCATCTTTTAATTCGCCGTCTTTGTAAAGGAACAGCGCGGGTATTCCTCTGACTTTGAATTTCTGACTAGCGGCAGGATTTTTATCGACATCAATCTTGACGATTTCAATTTTGTCGCCCATTTTGGACTTCAGTTTAACCATTTCGGGGTCCATCATTCGGCACGGTCCGCACCAATCGGCATAAAAGTCCATGAGAATAAGTCCCGGCGTTTTAGCGAGAAACTCTTCGTAATTAGCGTCCGTTAATTGGGTAAAACGGTGAATCTGTCCGCCTTCGGGGATGTTGCCATTACTGATACCGAGTTTATCTTCATTACAGGCGGTAAATAACATTAGGGAAACAAGGAACAGAAATATGTACGACTTTCTCATTTTTTACCCCGCTGCTCTTTCTAATGCCGTCGTCAAAGTCGGTGCCTGCTGTACGCCGACGAAACTTTCGACAACTTGTCCGTCTTTGATGATAACCAGCATCGGAATACTGGATACCTGATACTTGACAGCAAGCGTCGGGAATTTGTCTGTATCAACTTTGACAACGGCTACCTTCCCTGAAACGGCGGCAGCGACTTGGTCTAAAATCGGCGACTGCATTCGGCAGGGACCGCACCAGGGTGCAAAGAAGTCAACTAGAACGACTCCCGATGCAATGATACTGTTGAACTCATCTTCGCTTGACAGGATTCGGACGGCTTCGCTCATTTGCCTCTCCTTCTGTGTTCTGTGTAATGTTAAGTATTGCAAAAAGTGGAAAACGTTGGGTTATTTTAACTTATTTGCAGCGGATTACAATAGCGGATATTTTTATCTTGTTTTCGTGATTTAGCCGGTACTGCGGCTTTTTCCGTTTTTTGC
>WRCR01000394.1 GCA_009783865.1 Planctomycetaceae bacterium
CGCAAGATTACATCATTCATTGCAGGCATCGGACGTTCAATCGCCGCAGCAGGATCCATTCCGGGAAGTAATTGCCGGATTGTCCGACGCTGCCGCTGCGTTCCTGTCTCAGAAGTTTCATCAGGCGACAAAGCGGGACATCGCACTAGCGGTTGCTCTGCCCGATTGGCGGAAGCGAATCGAAAACCGCTGTTTCCTCATCGCCGGCTTACCGATAGAAACACCTGCCGGTCTTTCGTTTAACGTTTGCGGAACAGCCGCCGCCGTAATTTCGACCGGCAGTTCATCGAGCAAGAATTTGAAATATATTTCGTCACTAACCAGTTTAGCCCGCTTTCTTGAAAAGCGGGTTCATACACATTTTCCCTTTATTGTTCCGTTTTCTGCGGAAACAATACAGCGCAATCTGCCGCTGGTGATTTGAGACGCTGCTTTCTCTCGTTGGAAAATAAAACGTTTTTTGTTCTCTTAGCGTCACTACCATTATGTTTTTGAAAACTGTCAAATCCGTTGTCGGGAAATTGCGTCTGGCGTTCACGCTGGTCGAATTGCTTGTCGTGATTGCGATTATCGGTGTGTTAATTGCGCTGCTGCTTCCGGCAGTACAGGCGGCAAGAGAAGCGGCGAGACGAATGCAGTGCGTGAATAACCTGAAACAAATGGGGATAGCACTGCACAATCATCACGATGTTAAAGGTGTATTTCCCGCGGACTCGGAAACCCGTTTTATCGCCGGTTCCTGGAATAAGAATTGGACTGACGGATTATCCTGCTGGGCGAAGATTTTTCCGTTTCTGGAACAAACCGGTTTATCCGATTCCGTGACTGCCGCAATAAGCGAAGCCATCAACGGCTTGAGCAGCGGAACGGATGATGGTTCAGTTACCGGCAGAGGCGGACATACCATGACGGGAAGTTTGGCGCATAACAAGGTTTCGGTGTTTTTGTGTCCGTCTAATTCTGTAATTGTTGACCCCGTTTCGGGAGTTGCAAGCGGATATTTTTGTCACTATTACGGCAGCAGCGGCGCATTGAAATCGCCGGTGGACTTGTCGGAAACAGCCGCAGATGGCGCAGTGCCGTATACTTATGGTTCGTGGTGGGGAAGTCCCGGCGGCGGCGGAAAACAAGCCACAAACGGGATATTCTGGCAAAACAGCAAAGTTGATTTCGCTGCCATTACCGATGGAACATCAAACACTTTTGCCTGGGGAGAAATTGCTTGGGAAAAATATAAGTATTGCGGATGGAATAGGTCAACCGACCCAACGTTGAGCGCGTCAAAAGCATATTACGATTTACTGCCGTTTAATTATCATAGAAAGGTCGCTGACCCGACCGTTGATACGTATGATTTACCCGGTCAGACGTTCAGCGCAACTTCAGAATTAGCAACGGGGAAGCCGACTGTTTCGACAGCGGTTTCTGCCGGTGCGTATGGTTCGCATCATTCCGGCGGATTAAACATTGCACTTTGCGATGGTTCGGTTCGGTTCGTCAGCGAAACCATTGCCGATATTATCCGCATAGGATACGCTTGCCGCAATGACGGCGAAGCAGTCAGTTTGCCGTAGTTTGGCTCACTTAGCGTCAACGGTGACGCTAAGAGAAATAATTAAATTTTTAGAAGAGTTTAATCATGTCACATAAGCCGATTATCGCTTATCACTGCGTTTTAAGTATGTACGGTTTTTGGCTGCCCAACGATCCGCGCGGCAGCGGTTCGGACAGTGTGCGAACCGATTGGATTCAACCCTTTGGAAAAGCAATGAAAACAACCGGAAAACATAGTGTTGCTCACTTAGCGTTATCGGAAGAGCAGAAACAGAAGCAGAGAGACGCTAAAAAGGCGTTGATGTTTCCGCCGGTGAAATTAAATGGTGAACAAGCATTAGCCGTAATTCAGGGCTTTACAGAAGTAATTGACTTCGACGTTTACGCTTGCAGTATAATGCCGGAACACATGCACATCGTTATCGGACAAGTGAACAATATCGATGACACGGTGAAACGGCTGAAAACTGCGAGTGATAGAATGTTAACAAAAGCCGAAAGGTTTCCTGAAGCAACTGCGTTTAACGGTGAAACTCGTCTCACGATTTGGGGAGACGGTTATTGGAAACGCTTCATTTACGATGATGCGGACTTAGCCGCAGTTATTAAATATGTTGAAGATAATCCCGTTAAAGACGGGAAAAAACCGCAGCGTTGGCGGTTTGTGAAAAATCCGTTTGAGGGTATTTTTTAGTTGTTTGGCTCACTTAGCGTCAACGGTGACGCTAAGAGAAGTAATTACATTTTTTAGAAAGAAAGAACCATGAAAAAATCACTGTTCGTATTATCACTGTTCGCTGCGACAGCATTTGTCAATGCTAACGATGTCAAAACCGCTGTCGAAAAAGGTGTCGCTTTCCTGCGAGAAACACAGCAGGAAGCCGGAAACTGGGGGTCACCGCGGGCAGGAGTCGGTCCTACGACCATCA
Organism: Planctomycetaceae bacterium; assembly: GCA_009783865.1. GTDB lineage: Bacteria > Planctomycetota > Planctomycetia > Pirellulales > Thermoguttaceae > WRKP01. The sequence continues at coordinate 2,484 of WRCR01000394.1, forward strand.
TCCTTGCCGGTCTGCTACGCAGCGGTGTTAAACCGGACGACCCGATGACCGCCAAAGGACTCGAATTCATCAAGAAGAATCTTCGTGAAGACGGCGGTATTTATACTCCCGAAGGATTCTTCCAGAACTACGAAACCTGCTGCGCTGTGATGTGTCTTTCGCTTGCCAATGAAGCCGCTAAAAAACAGTCCGGTAAAACAACGGGACCTTACGAAGAGCAACTCAACAAGGCGGCAAAATATCTGCTCGGTCAGCAATATACGGAAGGGCGCGAAGTTAAAAAAGACGACCCGAAGTACGGCGGCATCGGATACGGCGGACAGTCCCGCCCTGACTTGTCGAATACGCAATTTTTTCTTGACGCATTGAAGGCAGCCGGCAAAGACAAGGACGACCCCGCAATTCAGAAAGCATTGATTTTTGTTTCGCGGTGTCAGAACCTGGAAAACGAACATAACACGACACCGCTGGCGGGCAGCATCAATGACGGCGGTTTCGCTTACATTCCGACTTATGAAGAGCCGCAGGGACGTGATGCCGAAGGCGGCTTAAGAAGTTATGCTGCAATGACTTACGCCGGTTTGAAGTCAATGGTTTATGCGGGCTTGACGAAAGATGACAAACGCGTCAAAGCGGCTCACGAATGGATTAGCAAAAATTATGATGTCGAGAAGCATCCCGGTCGTGAATACAGCGGACTGTATTATTACTATCAAACGATGGCGAAAGCACTCAACGTCATCGGAATTGACGAAATCGAAACGCCCGACGGAAAGAAACATAATTGGCGGCAAGACCTCGTCAAACAGTTGCTCTCCGTACAGCAGAAAGACGGTTCATGGGTGAACGACAAGAACCGGCAGTTCATGGAAAATGACCCGCATCTGGTCACGGGCTTCGTGCTGCTCGTGCTGGCGGATTCGGATAACAAAAAGTAATAGAGTTGTTCGGGAACCTAGACGTAAAAGGTTATACCCTGTTCCTCTAGATTCCCGCCTTCGCGGGAATGACGGGCAGAGTGGCGGGAACGATTCGCTGACCTCATTCCGTCTGCTACTAGAACAGCAACGAAAAATTTTGCGAGGGAAGTTCAGCGTACAAAACCTAAAAGACTTCATCGCAGAAATCCAATACGAGCGCGAAATCAATCGCCAGTACACCGAGGAAAAGGAACGCAAGGAGCGTTGGGACTTGGTCGGCGAAGTGGTCAATGCGGCGGCAGAGTATATTGCCGATACGGAAAGTCCGACACTTGGCGAGTTTTTGGATCAAACATCGCTGGCAGGCAACGATTTCGGTAGCAACGGCAAGAGCGGGGGGCATACGCCCCCCGACGCGGTCGCCTTAATGACGCTCCACGCGGCAAAGGGGTTGGAATTTCCCGAAGTCTATATGGTCGGCGTGGAAGAGGGAACCTTGCCACACCATCGAAGTGTGAAAGACGAGGACCAGACCTCAGTGGAC
>WRCR01000395.1 GCA_009783865.1 Planctomycetaceae bacterium
AAACCGCTCAATAATCATAGCGGTTCTTGCCGTTTGTCTCCTGATTATCGGTATCTTTATCGCAAGGTCACTTGAACGGCATAATGACAAAAACGATGACACGCCGGAAAAACCTGCAACGGAACAGAATATCAACGTTGATGAGTTGAAAGAACCGGAAACGGAACAGAATATCGAAGCGGCGAAAGAGAGTGATTAGGGCATATCAGGAATTAGTGTGGACTGCTGGAATTTGCTTTCGTCATTCCCGCGAAAGCGGGAATCTAGACGTATAGGGTTCACGTCCATTCTCTAGCCCCCCGTTTTCGCGGGGGGTGACGGGAATTTTTCCACGCTAAATCCAAAAATGCTCTAGGGAATAGTGAGACGCAGGCGTAAAAAATTTCCCCTACTATTCACTCTTTCCTTCAACTGCGTATAAAAAACCGTCTCCGGCAACATAAAGTGTATTACCGGCAGCAGCGGCAGGTGCGTAAATACGATTCGGCATTCGGATTTCCGAAATAATCTGCGGTTTCAAACCGGACTTCAAAACGTAAAACATCCGCCGGTCAGTTCCGACGTAAATCTTGCCGTCTGCAATGAGCGGACGCGCCCAAATCTCTCCGTTGAGCCGCAATTTCCAATGTACTTTGCCCGTTGCGGTATCGAAACAAGAAAAATTTCCTTGCCGGTCTGCCATGTAAAGAAGTCCATTCTCCATCACTAGCGGAGCGATTGCACCGCCGTCGATGTTGCCGGTTCCCCAGAGCAGTTTTCCCGCTTTGGCATCAATACAAGTCAGCCAACTTCGAAACGGTCGGGCTCCGTTCCAGGCATCATGTCCGAAGAGCATAAAGACACGCCCTTCGGAATCAAAAAGCGGCGGCGGCAAACTTGTGTACGATGGGCTGTTCATCCCCATGACAAACGGCGGAACAACTCCGCCGCTTTGATGTGCGCGCGGGTCACCCTGAAACTTCCACACCGTTTCCAATCGGACGGGTTGCCGCTTGTTAGTTTCAAATTGTTTCAAGAGTGCTTCGCGGCTCGGTGCTTCCACGGCATAAAGACAGCCGTTTCCGCCGCCGTAGAAAATCATGTTTCTGCCGTTGACTTTGCCGAAAGCGGGAGAACACCATTGTCCGTGCGATATATCGCTGCCGATGTCGAAATTGTCTCTTGCGAGCGGAATTCCCTTTTCGGCATCCATAATTATCAGTGATGGTGCTTCCGGATGCAGAACACGGACATGCGTAACATCCGGTGCGTTGCCGGTGTTGATAATCAAGAGACCATCGTGATAAATGATGTTACAGTTGTTAGTGTCATGCGGCATCGAGTTCAATTCCCCGAACATATCGTACCGCCAAATGATGTCCGCATCGGTCTTTTCCAAGGGCAGCACATTACTGTCCCGCCGATGTGTATAGAGTTGGGCTTCATCGGTATAGGGACCGTCATTTCCGTCGGTGAGTCCGTTCATGTCGAGACAAAACACTTCGCCGCGTCCCGATGTAAAGTAAGCGCGGCTGCCGACAACGGTTGGAGTCGATGAGATACCGACGCAGTAGGCATCGAACATTGAAGAGATTCCGTAGTCCTTCGGCAGCGAAACCTGCCAGAGAAATTTACCGGTCTTGTCATCGAAGCAAAGCAGTACGCTTCGGCTTCCCGGTCGGCGATAGTCCCAAACCTCGTGGTTGAGCGTCCCAATCAGGACTTTGCCGTCGGCGATGACCGGTGCAGCATAAGTCGGCGAACTTATAGGCACCGCCCAGCGGACGTTGGAACTGGTACCGACGATATTGCCGGTAGACGAATCAATTCGTCCCGGTTCAAAAGTTGCCGGCAGTTGACTGAAAGCGGCAGCCGACCAGCAAAAAAACAAACATATAAAAAATTCACGCAGGTGTTTCATGCACGTTATTATAGAGGAAAAATACTGACGACGCAATCAACTGGACACCTCTAATAATTCTTATTTATCCTATCTTTTACTTCGCAAAATTTCTGTTATAATCTTTCCGTATTTTTAATTATAACAGTTTTTACCTTTTTGAAAGAATTGTACGATGAAAAACGTAGTTGCGCTTATCCTTGGCGGCGGGCGCGGAACCCGGCTTTATCCGTTGACTAAATTTCGTGCAAAACCAGCCGTTCCCATCGGCGGAAAATATCGTCTCATCGATATTCCCCTGTCGAATTGCATCAATAGCGGCATAGGTCAAATGTACGTACTAACGCAATTTAATTCGGCAAGTTTGCACCACCATATTCATTCGTTTCACTTCGACAACTTCAACGGCGGCTTTGCCGAAATACTGGCGGCACAGCAAACAAACAAAGCCGGAACATGGTATCAAGGAACAGCCGATGCCGTCCGCCAAAATCTGAGTTTTTTCCAAGGACGCAATGCCGAATACGTTTTAATTCTTTCCGGAGACCAACTGTATCACATGGACTTTCAGCGAATGCTGCGTACTCACATCAAATCGGGTGCCGATGTCACAATTTCGACAGTTCCCGTTGAACGCAGTCAAGCGTCCGGTCTTGGTATTATGTGTCTCGATGCCGCCGGTCGTGTTTCCGGTTTTCTCGAAAAGCCGAAAACTGATGCAGAATTGCAGCACGTTCAAACTTCGACTGAATGGATAGAAAGACACGGCATTGCGGCACGCGGGAGACAGTTTCTTGCCAGCATGGGGATTTATCTTTTCAACAGAAAAACACTTGTCGAGGTTTTGGAGAAAACGCCCTACACTGATTTTGGAAAAGAGGTTTTTCCGGCAACAATCCGCACGAAAAAGGTGCAGGTTCATCTCTTTGACGGCTATTGGGAAGATATCGGTACTATCCGCGCTTTTTACGACGCAAATCTCGCAATGGCGAAAGAAAACCCGCCGTTTGTTTTATCGCGTCCTGAATGGAGGACCTTCACGGAACCGCGGTTTTTACCGCCTACACGAATGGACGGAGCGGCAGTTCACAGCAGTTTAATTGCCGACGGCAGCGAAATCGGAGAAGGTGCTGTGATTGAAAACAGTATCATCGGTGTGCGCTGCAAAATCGGGAAAGGCGTGAAAATCCGCAATTCAATTTTAATGGGCTGCGACTATTATCAAACGAAGTCCGAAATAGATGAGTGTCTTCACAACGGTATGCCGGTGCTTGGCATCGGAAACAACACTGTCATTGAAGGTGCGATTATCGACAAGGATTGTCACATCGGCGAGCAGGTAAAGATTGCCAACCACAATCACGTTGCCGATTGTCAGGAGAAGCCCTTCGGAATGATTCGGGACGGAATAATCTGCATCCAGAAAAAGGCGGTTATTCCTGACGGCTGGTCGCTGAGTTGATATTTCTCTTTCATACGCCGCACGCCGTTCAAGGCGGCACTTGTTGCCCCTTGCCGACTTTATCGGGTGGTTACTATGTCCGCCGATAGATTTAGCCGGTACTCCGGTTAAATCTATCGAATCATCATCAGCGCATCGTACATTTCGTTTGAAGTAGTCATCACCTTTGCATTTGCGCGGTACATGTTCGATGTTAATATCATATCGACAATTTCACGTCCTATATCCGTGTTGGAAAGTTCCAGCGTTCGGCTCTTAATCGTTCCTGCGCCGGAAGTTCCCGCTATGACGTGATTCGGCTGTCCCGAATTCGCACTCTGCTGATACAAACTGTCGCCTGCCTTGAACAACCCTTCCTGATTGCGGAAGGTCGCCAGCGGAATCTGTCCGATAGAACGACTAACACCGCTGTCGAAAAATCCGACTACCGTTCCGTCTGATATAATCGAGTAATCAAACAGCGTTCCCGCACCCGCCCCGTCCTGATAGGTCTGCGTCAATACCGGCTGATTAGTTGCCAATGCCGCAAGTGCATCGAGATTCATATCGAAACTAAAGTCCATCGGACTAACCGAAGCAACAGCAGACCGCTGAACCG
>WRCR01000396.1 GCA_009783865.1 Planctomycetaceae bacterium
AGGTGATTTTGACCTTACGGTCGATATTGAAATCGGGACGTTGGGATGATTTCTGGACGCTGTGTAAGAATGCCCGGTTTGCCAAAATCAACAAAATCGCTACCTAAAATCGCGGCTACACCCAAAAGTATTAATCGTAATTAAAGCCAAAGACGGAAAAAATGACAATTGTCACATATTAGTAAGAAATAACAATCTTTTCTGGAAGACAAAAGATGGCGAAAAAGCATACTTGTTTCCCAGTATTACATACACTAGCGATATGTCTCGTGACGAATTAAAGAGTTCGATTGCCGAGGAACTTTGCGTTAAAGAAAGCGATTTTGAACTTGAATTTGATACTAATGATCATGCTGCAGAAATAAAAATGAATCTTGAAACGGGAAAACAAACAAAATATACTTTTTATTATGCTAGAATCGTTTTCCATGAAAAAATTGAACATATTAGTAAGGATATTGTTATAATAGGAAAAAATTATTGCTGGAAAACAATTAAGGAAATCAAAGAGCATAGTGCAACAAAAGCATTGAACATCGAAGCGTTTAATAAATTGATAGAATTTTATGGGGGGGATGAATTAACGGAAATCAGGGATTCGCTGCTATCACCGATTTGTGAATCTTGTTATCCATGTGACCCATACGAAGATAACGCAAAAATTATGAATAATCTACCTTGGTTTAAAGACAAGAAATTGTTTGCATCGGCAATACCAACTGAATTATTACGTTCTGTTTCCGGTATTGTTGATTTTGGATGCGGAACTGGTCGTTTGGGGCATTATGTAACAGAGTTCCTAAAACAGAATCCTCAACATTGTATTGATTACATAGGTATTGACAAGTCCAGCAGCATGATTGAAGAAGTAAAAAGACACTTAGATAGCGGTACTCGTTCCAAGTTCATGATTAAAGATATTCTTGATAATAATTGGGCAAATTTCGAATTGCTACGACAAACAAGCAACTATTTGTTTGTCTTTAAAAATGTTTTACAAGTATAACCGCATCTTGAGTATCATTGCAAGTTGTTGAAACGCAATGATTTGTGTTAATGTTGTCCATAGCCGTTTCACAATAATTCAATCCTTTTCCGGCGGGTTCTTTGTCCGATTTTACTCCCCCTTGAGTTCTATCGGTTTGCAGTTCAGAAAGTTTCACATAATCGCTCTCCAAAACTTGCCGATAATGTACCAGTGCGACCGTTTCCGTGTGTCCCATTATTGCATTAACTACATGAGCAGGGAAAATTGCTATCAGTTCCGTTGCTCTCGTACTCCGCAAGTTCACAAACGGCTTTTCCCACAAAACAATTCCCGACCGTTTTGCGGTCTTTTCGATAAAACTCCCCAACGATGTCTCTTCGGTCACGTCTGGAAAAATTCTATCGGGACTTCCCACCGGCAGTGTTTCATATAATTCCGTCAATGCTCTTTCAACTTCGGGAAACAACGGGACTATCCGGTAATCATGTCCGATGTGGTGTTCCGTTTTCGGGGAATGGACAACAAAACGCTTCTTGTCAAAGTCAATTTCACTCCAGCGCAGTCCGGTTAATTCCGAAGGACACCGCAGTCCGCCATACCTCGCCAGTATCAGAATAAGCCGCTGTGACGGCGTATTGCAACCGGTTAACAACTGATTAAATTCTTCTACCGAAACAAAGTATTGCTTTTTCTTATCGCCACGTTTCATACCGGATTTGATGCAGGCAAACGGGTTCTTCTCAATCAGTCCCCGATTAAAAGCCGTTGTGAAGACCGTTTTACAGCGTTGAAGAGTTATCCCTGCATACGATTGTGTTTTGACCGTGTTCCGCAATTGGGTCGCAAACCTGACGGCATCGTCCGGCGTAATATCCGTGATGTGCCTGTCTTTGCCGAAGTACTCAAGCAGTTTTCCAACGGACTGTCGATAAGCGGAGATGGTTCGGGGTTTGCTTGAAATGTCGGCGGCAATATTTGCAAGTTTGCCATCAAGTTCAAACCGTGAATAATCTCCGGTGTACTCGCTGCTCGTCAGTTTTGCAAGCGTTTCATGAGATATATTTTCTTTGCCGAGAACCGCCGATAACACATCAAGCGAGACGCTCTTTCCCGTTGCGGGCTGCCCATAAAGGAGTACACATTTTTCAATCTTGCCGCCGTAAAACGGAAGGGCAAAGCATTCCGCAAGATAATCAGCGGTTTCTGTGTCCGGTAATGAGCGGCGGAGATGCTCGTTCCACATCGGACATTTTGCTTCGGAATTATAGTCAAACGATAAACAGTATCGTATAAAGTTTTCAGGGCTGTGCTGTTTTAATTCCGCCCCGTCCTTGCCGAAAAAGAGAGTCCCATTTTGTAAGTTAATATAAGTTTCCGCCGGTTCGCTTATGTTCATGCGCTCCAGTGAGACGCAGATTAAAAACTGTCGATAAATTTTTTCTACGAAAAACTGATAGACCGCCGTATCATTCGGAATACCACAAGCAAGCGATAGTTCAATCAAAGCGGTTTTCATTGCTGTTTCGTCAATCGGGACATAGTACGTTTCGGAAAATACGAAAACCTGTCCGCCTTTGCAAACAAACGGAACGTTCTGTGTTTTTGCCGTCAAAAGAATTCTCTCAATCGTCCGCAAAATATAATCCCGTTCCGATGGCGGTTTTACAGTATCCCCGTCCTTTCCGGTTATGCGGAAATACTTCGTCCAGTCAACCGGCAGTATGTTCATAATGATAATGTTCAGGGCAGCGGGCTGGAGCATTGCCGTTTCAGCATCATCAGCGTCATCGTCAATGTCGCCATCGATTTCTGTTTTCGGAGATTCGTACTGTGGTGCGCTGGCAACCAACGTAAGCAACTGCCGAAATACTTCAACACAGTCCACTCCGTTTGCAGGACTAATCCGAGCGTTCCTGAAATCAACATAATCACCGCCGCTCGGCAAGTTCGGTAGTTCGACAATTCTGGTGGAATAACCAGCATCATGAAAATATCCCGCTGTCCCATGAGCGTATTTCCGACCAGCATCATCGTTGTCCGGTAGAATGACAATCACCGTTTCCTTTGGAATACCAAGAGCGGCAATGTGGTCTGCCCATTGTTTCGCCGCATTACTGCCGGTATCCAGTGTCGTTGCCCTGCAAATGGGAAAGTCATTGTCGTCCGTCCAGACCGCCGCTTGAACATAGTCGCCGTACAATCGTATGGCGGACTGCTCGCCTTCAACGATAAAAAGATACTCCAGACCGGAAATGTTATTTTTCACCTCCGGTTTTATCGCAGTCGAAAGTCCGTAGGGATAATGCTGTTTTATTCCTTTCGGCTTAAAATAAAAGGTTTTGTTTTTGCCGGTCACTTCAACCCGAAACTTGCGGTACGCTTTGTGTTCATCGTAATCCCGATAATTGTACGGAATCGTCCGTGTTTCGGCACAAACCTTCGCCGGTTTCATTGCCGTTTGTCGTCTGCGAACAGCCGACTGTTTAACCGGCTTGTCTGCCTTCATGACGCTGACGACAATACTGGCAACATCACAAGATGACAGCGGTGGAGAACACAAACGTTCATTGAGTCGATTTGCCGCCTCCAGTAAGTCACGTTCCGATAATTCAGGGAATGCCGATGCAATGTTGAATACAATGCGATTCAGTTCAACATGACGTTTGCCTTCGGGAATGGTCTCGGTGATTTTATCCGTGTACGCTTCCAGCCGTTTATTATTCATTTCCACGTGTACCTCCTTCCTGCATGCGCTCTTGAATGAAACGCTCAAGTTCTGCTTTCGGAACAAGAACTCTAGTACCCATCCGAAAATGCTTGATACTACCGTCTCTGATATAATCCCAGACCGTCCGGCTTGAAACTCCGATTGCCTCCGCCGTTTCGTTGACGGAATACGAAAGACGTTCTACTTTGTCTTTTTCC
>WRCR01000397.1 GCA_009783865.1 Planctomycetaceae bacterium
AAAAATAAGTCGCTTTCTCACTCTTTCACTCTCCCGCTTTTTCACTTATAATAAAATCATGACTGACAACACCCCGCCTAAACCGTTTTGGAAAAAACGTTTGTTCTACGTCTTGCTGATGCCCTGTCTGGTATTTTTTCTGTGGGCGTTCTACATTTTCTTCATCTGGGAACCGCCGATTATCATTTCTGCGGCAACAACGCGTATTACCGGTCCGCTGACCGCCAATGGCGATATTGATTTCTTCAAAGCACTCGAACAGCGGTTCTCACCGCTGGAACTTGCAACCGATGACAACGGATACCGGGACTTCGTGCGCCTCTTCGGCGATGTCCGCGACAGGGTTTTGCCCGACCCGGAGTTTTATCGCCTTCAAACATACGAAAAACTCGGTCTCGACCCGAACATACCGCCGACATTGACGCTTCCGTCAAACCCTCCAATTCCCTACGATTTTGCAATTCGTCCGTGGACGCTAAGAGATTATCCCATGCTCGAAGAGTGGGTTAAAGACGTTGATATTCCGCTGGATGCCCTTGCCGATGCAATTCGGAAACCGGTGTTCTTTGCACCGTATCTGCAAAGCAGCGCATCGGTTGAATCCGGCAAGCCGCATAACCTCATTACCTTAATTCCGCCGGACGCTTTGCTGTTTCGGGAAATTGCACGAATGTTTCAGGCAAGGGCAACATATCGGATTGCTCAAGGCAACATTGACGGGGCAATCGATGATAAACTAACGCTCATGCGATTTGGTCGTCTCATACCGCACGGCGGCTTTTTAATTCAGTATTTTGTAGGTTTTTTCATCGAAGGAGCGGGGGCAGATATACCTATCGGAGCGAACCCGAAACATCCGCTGACGGAACAGCAGATTCGGCGTTTGCTCGAAGGTCTTGACGCGCTGCCGCCGAGAGCATCGATTAACGATGCCTTTGAAGTGGAACGTCACATGGGATTGAGTTGTATTCAGGAAATAGCCAAAAGAAGAAATACTCTAACAAAAATCTTTGGTCCTGCCGGAGTAGGTAGAATGGACTTTGTTATGTCTTTTTCCTGCGATTGGAATGTCGTTTTTTGGAAAATGAATCAGGCGTATGATGCTGTGCAGGAACCAAGTCCGCGGACAAGATACAACTCGATGGTATCGCCGCCGACCGGTAAAATTACTGCCGGTAAAGTCCTCCGCATGGTTAACTTGCTGAATCCCAATGGTCGCGGAAATCTTGTCGGCGATATGTTCATCGCTCTTTTTGGACCGGGTGTCGTTTCCACAGAGGAAGCAGTCCGCCAAGCGGAATGCAGGGACAACCTGCAACGGCTGTCGCTTGCGGTCTTGCTTTATCAATGTGAAACCGGCAAATTACCGGACGAAAATTGGGCGGCGCAGATTGAAAAATATCTCGGCGAAAATCCGAAACAGTATTTTTCGTGTCCGAGTAATCCTTCGCCGGAAGGTGAAACGACTTATGCGATGGTGCAGTACGCCGACGCAGTCGGCGGTTCTCTGAACGTCTCTCTAAACTCTCGTGACGTGTTGCTTTTTGTTGAGTTGGCAACGCCGGTGCCGCTGGCGAAAGCGGTTATTTCGGTTGATGATGTGTTGAACCGGCGCAACATCGGCAGTGAACACGATTTTCGTCGCGGAATGAATGTTGCCCGCAGCAGTGCCGCCGTTGAATCTTTGTCAGAGAAAGTCAGCAGCGAAGACCTGAAACGATTGGTCGGGGAGTAAAGTCCCCGCCTCTTTGGTTTTTTACGCACTCTTGCGGCTGCGGTTCTGAAGCGGAACCTGCAAGTTGAACAATCCGAAAATCTCTTCCTGATTCAAACCCGTCGAATGATTCAAGCCGCGTGCGCCCGAAAGTATCATCTCCGATAATTCCCGCTTTTCCTGCAATACGCGGTCAATACGTTCCTCAACCGTGTCTTTTGCAATAAACCGTGTTATAAACACCGGATTTTTTGTGCCGAGACGATGAGCGCGGTTTATCGCTTGGTCTTCCACTGCCGGATTCCACCATCTGTCGAACAGAAAAACATACTCGGCAAACTGCAAATTCAAACCGACACTGCCGGCACCATAACTCATCAACATAACGTGAATATCGCCGTCTTCACGAAAACGTTCAATTACTTTGTCCCGCTTGTTTTGCGGAACGCTGCCGTGATATTCCTCTATTCCGAATTGCGCAAGATGTTCCTTCAACTGCTTCAGAGTTTCAACCCATTGACTAAACACGATTGCTTTTCGTCCGCTTGCCGCTACTTCTTCCATATCCGCAACGAGACGTTCCAACTTCGCACTTTCGCCGGAATACGGGTCGAAATTGCAAATCTGTTTCAGGCGAATAATCAATTCAAAGACAAGATGCACAGTTAAAACGTCATCGTTCTTGAGCCGGAGAACGCCTTCGTCTTCCGCTTTTTTGTAGGTTTCAAATTGCGTCGGTGTCAAGTCAAGCAGTGCGTCGCGGATAAGTTTCGGCGGAAGATGCGGCATCACATTTTCCTTTGTTCTCCGAAGAATATGCGGACCGGCAACATTGCAAATTTCGTTGGGACGCAGACCGGAGTTCAAAAAACCCGGGGCGAGAAATTCAAAGATACCAACTAAATCTTCCTGCGAATTTTCAACCGGCGTACCGGTTAAAGCCCAGTTGCGCCGCCGTTGAATTGCTCTTGCGGCATGTGAGGTTGCGCTGTCCTTGTTCTTAATCCGCTGCGACTCATCAAGAACGACAAGGTCGAACATCGGACATTTCTGATTGCCTTCATGAAGCGGAAAATCGAAGTATTCTCTGTCCCGATGCAGCAATTCGTAGTTGGCAATCCGCACCGGAATTCCCGGCAGTTGCCAAAGCCATTTTCTGCGGGCAGGCGAACCGTCAATAATCTGGACGTTGATTTCGGGAGCCCAAGCGTCGAATTCTCTTTTCCAGTTGCTCAACAGTTGTTTCGGACAAACGAGGAGAACGTTTCGTATTTCGCCGCTGTGAAGCAGAAGACGAATCGTTGTTATTGCCTGCATTGTTTTGCCGAGTCCCATTTCGTCTGCCAGAATTGCAAACTCGGCACTGTATAAAAACGCAACGCCTTGCCGCTGATATTGAAACGGTTCAAACGGCATTGCCAGTGTTTTTTGATTCAAGAACGATTCAATCGGCGGTTGCAGAATATAACTCAATCGGTCTTCGATTTTAATCGCATCACGCGGAACATGTATGCGGGTTAATTCGTCAACATCTTTGTGAAGAAGTGATTGATTGGTAGCGGATTTTTCATGATTGGCAGCGGAGGGCGTTAGCCCCACGTTTTCGTCAATACGAGCGGAGGGTGATAACCCTCCGTCTTGTTCTAGCGGTTGGTAAAAGAACCAACTTCGGGAATCGACTTTTGACCTGCGGGGAATCGGCACTGAAACAATACGGAGTTTCGGCGGCGCAGCGGCTTCGGACGGAAACAACTTCTGAACGGTAATTTCCGGCGGACGCTGCAAGTTCCGATTCCAGCCGGTGATGAAAATTTCAATCGGTACTTCTAACGGAAACTCGGTGCATCCGATGTTCGGACTCGTAAAGTATTGGCTCATAATCTGCATTTGTGCATGGTAGCGATTTTCGATTTATGCCGCAAGAACGGATTTAGCCGGTACTCTGGCTGTTTGAATGCGGGGCCTAAAGTTCCCGCCTCTTTTACGGATTAACCCATCCACTATAGGCGGCGGATTAAAATTCAAACCCTATTGCTATTCTCCCCAAAAAGTAATACAATACATCACTGGTGTCCCAACGTTTGTGTTGAAAAAGGTGGAAATACCTTGCAAATTAGGGTATTTGCGTTAGAATTTGACCTGCATCGACTTCAATTTTATTTTTGTCTTTTCAGGGGATTTTCACTC
>WRCR01000398.1 GCA_009783865.1 Planctomycetaceae bacterium
ACAAATTCAAATAACAATTACAGAAAGGCACCACATGTCAGTTATCAATTTTAACAACATCACGAAGCGTTTCGGAAAAGTGACGGCGTTGGAGAACGTTTCATTCAACGTTGAAGCCGGAACGGTGTTTGCGCTGCTTGGTGAAAACGGGGCGGGCAAAACAACTTCCATCAAAACGCTGCTCGGTCTCGTCAAACCGGACAGCGGTACGAGTTCCGTTCTTGAACTCGACTGCCTGAAAGACGACCTGCAAATTCGGCGGCGCGTCGGTTATGTTCCCGAAATGCCGGTTCTCTACGATTGGATGACCGCTGCCGAAACGGGACGCTTTGCCGCTGCATTTTATCCCACCGGTTATTTGGCGAAGTTTATCGAATTGCTAAACGGTTATCAGATTGACCAGCAAGCGAAAATCGGAACGCTGTCGAAAGGGCAGCGGGCGAAGGTTTCACTCGCACTTGCCTTGTCTCACGACCCGGAACTGCTGATACTGGACGAACCGACTTCGGGATTGGACGCACTTGTCCGGCAGGAATTTTTAACGAGTATGATAGACCGGGCGGCAAACGGGAAAACAGTGTTTCTGTCTTCGCATCAGATTGCCGAAGTGGAACGCGTTGCGGATACAGTCGCAATTCTGAAGAAGTCAAAACTGCTGCTTGTCGAACCAATGAACGAGTTGAAAGAACGTACCCGCGTGCTGACGATTTCATATCAAGAAACGCCGACGCAGTCGGCGGCTCTCTTTGCGACCGTTATTCAATCCAAAACCGATGGACGTGAACAGCGTATTCTCGGTCAGGACTTGAAAGATAATGCGGAACACATCTTGCGAAACGATGCCGCTATCACAAAATACGAGTTGCGCAGTGCGTCACTGGAAGAGATATTCATCGGCATAATGGAGGGATAAAATGAAAACCGTGTTTTACAAAGAATTTCGTCAGAATAGCGCGCTGCTCTATGCAATGCTGCTGTTTTGTTTTCTGCTTCAACTTGCTCTATTGCTGTCGAGTATATTTAACGGCGTGAGTTATAGAGTTGATTTCGATGCCGTGGCATTGTTCACGGTCGCACTTTATGCGGGGGCGGCATCGGCTATTTCCTTTGCCGGTGAACGAGATGATAAGACCTTTGACTTCCTCCGCCGACTGCCTTTGACGGCAAGAACGATAATGTTCGGAAAGACCTGCTGGCTTCTCGTTTCAACAGCGGCAATGACGGCAGGAGCATTGCTGATGTGCGTGTTCTATTTTGCTTGTTCGGGCTTTCGTACCGGCATATCCGGCGATGTTCTTTGGGGTGTTTTCGGAGTCAGTATTATCGAAGCCCTCGTCTGGGGATTGTTCTGGTCGCCGCGACGCAAGAGCACCGTCAGTGCCGTTCTGCTGACTTACATCAGTGCAGCGATGGTCACTTATCTTGTCACTATTCCATTCGGCAATGTCAATGCTGCGGATAACCAGTATCTCAGTGCGGTTCCACTGCGGCTTGGCATATGTGCAGTTGTCGCGGTGTTTGCCGTGCAGGGTATGTTGAAATGGTTCGCACCGGAAACACATATCTCATATTACGATACGAAACATGCCGAAAAACCTGTTTCGTCCGTTGTACGTTCACCCTTTATCGCTTTGACGCTTCACTGTATCCGGCAATCACGAATTATGCTGCTCATCGGTGTCATTCTTGCGGTAATATATCCTGTTTTCAGCAGCACTTTTATTTATGTGTGTTTCTTGATCTCTTCGGTCTATCATAGACATAGCGGCGATTCGGCACGACTTGCAGATACGCTGTTTCTCGACATTTTTACCGTTTGTTTTTATCTCGTGTTTTGCGGCAGTATCTTCGCCCCTGACCATAAAAACAGAACCTTCCGCATTTTAACCCGCTTCGGAATTGCACCCGGTAAGGTTTGGTTAAGTAGAATGCTGCCGTTTGCTTTAATTTCGCTGTTTGCCGCCTGCCTGTATATTGTTCTGCATTACAAATTGATATTTCAACTGCTTGCGGTTTATTCGCGGTATAGACCCGTATATGAAGCGATAACGCCGGTATTTATCTGGACAACGCTTATACCGCTCTTCCTTTCATTCTGGTTAATTCCGTTTGCTGTCGGTTCATTTCTTTCGATTTCGTTCCGCAGTCAAATTGTTGCCGTTGCCTTGACCGGTGCGTTCAGCATGCTGCTGTTTGCCTGGATGGCTGCCGGATACCTGACCTGCGTGTTAAATCCGCTTTGGTTTGTTTTCCCGCTTTGTGCGGCGTTGATTCTTGCGTCATATCTTCGGACAAACAACTGGCTGAAAGAACGCAGCGGCTGGAAAGTGCAACTGTTTCCGCTGCTTCCGTTTGCTCTGACCGGCGTGATAATCTGCGCTGCTGTGCCGCCGGTGCGGATTTATTCTATTCCGTTTGTGCCGCTTTCCGAAATTGAAACCGCAATGCGAAACGCTCCGCTTGGCGAAAGAATGCCCGCCGAAAAGTTAAGCGAATTGTTTCGGCAAACCGAAGCGATGCTTGACAAACCGCTCACAGAAGAAGAATGGAAAAGAGCAGATTGGCGGATAGCATGGGAATGGCGTTTTGAAAATCTCGCTACTCATTCCGAACCGCCGAAATCAAAATTAAAAATAGTAAAAGAGAAATTGAAGACAGCACCGTCATTTGAGGAAGCATTGCTGAAAGGTTATGCCGCTCAATATCGGGTTATCAATGCTCCGCCGGATATAAATACTTTCTCCAAGTCCGTCCGAAAAGAATTTAGATTTTGGCTGTTGCTTTATCGTATTTTTCCTTGGGAGAAAGAGCGGGCATTGCGATGGCAAAACGCCCGGCTGATGAAACAATGCCGTCAAGCAGAGGATTTTTCAGAGGTTAATTGGCTGCATTCGCCGACTCAAGGTTTGTTCGATACGGATTTTTTCACCTTCTCCCAAAATGAGGCGGTGCGATACTTTTCCACGTTCTTCCAAACGCGGATTCGATTGGTTGTTCTTGCGCTTGAATGCTGGTACAACGACCATGACCAAACGCTGCCGAAGACGCTGGACGAACTGGTGAAAGACGGCTATCTGGATTCAATACCGATTGACCCGCTCGCCGGCGGGGAGATGCTGTATTATCCCGACTCTGATAAAGAAAAGATGGAAGTGTATCGGAAAGCAAGAAGGTCATTGTACGACGGAAGAAACATTCAAGGTTTTCCGCACGTTAGTTTTCAGGAAGCAGAGTCGGATGATTTTGTCTTCCTCCGTAATGACCGAATTGGATTTTTACATTTCCTGCCGGAGTATAAAGAGTTGCAAAAGAAGGAATGATTATCACAACATTTTGTTTAGCGGCGTTTCGTAGAAACGCCCGCTAAACTCTTCAACCAACGCCGGATGCATGAAAATACGAACCCGCTTTGTGTAATCGTCAAACTGTTCCTTTGCCATTGCGCGCACTATCGGCGAAACCTTTTCCAGCGGACGATACACGTTCTCTTTCGGATAATAAACGTCAATTTTGATTTCGACTTCTTTTTCAACCGGCGGTGCATCGATTAACAACGCCGGTTCGTTCACCGGTTTCTTTTGCGATGAAAAGAATTTTTCCGAAAGAGCGTCTCCAAGTTTGCAAAGTTCACGATAGGGTTTGCCTGCCAACTTGCGGTAGAGTTCCGGCTGCTCCAAAATACTGAATTGCGCCAGCATCTTATACACGGAACGCCGTTTGCCGAAAAGTCCTTCGGCGAGACAAGCGCAGGAAAGTCCGCCGGAACTTTCGAGGAACAGCCGAATTGCTTCGTTTTCCGTCATTGAAAAGAATTGCCGCAATTCGATTTTACCCTTATCGTACAACTCGGTAAAAAGCCGCTGAAGCATTGCCGTTGCTGCCC
>WRCR01000399.1 GCA_009783865.1 Planctomycetaceae bacterium
ATAACATTTCCGCCCGGACAGACCGGCACAATGTCAACCGGTTTGAATTACGGACGGCATAATGTTCATTCCATCACCGGCACTGTAATAAACATTATGCCGTCCGTAATTCAAACCGGTTGTCATTGTGCCGGTCTGTCCGGGCGGAAATGTTATTTCCTGTGATGCCATGTCGGAAGGGCAGATTACCATATCAAATTTTTGCCCCGTCCACAATCTATCCGCCACGGGAATATCCCACATAGCACCCGGAGTATCGACATTGACAGGCGTATTTTTAGCGTGCATCACGTAATTGTCATACGATGCATTCTGCTCCAAAAACGGCATCAAAAATACTATTGCTCCATTTGTCGGCGAGTTAGTCGGTGTCAAATTGATGTGCTGATTGAACCCGTAAAATTGACAGTTTCCGGCAGGAAACGCCTGACATGTGTCGTGATAGTTGTGAAGCCCCAAGCAGAGTTGTTTGAAATTGTTGGTGCATTGCATGCGGCGTGCCGCTTCTCTCGCCGCCTGCACCGCCGGTAAGAGCAGGGCAATCAAAACACCGATAATCGCAATAACGACTAGCAGTTCAACCAATGTAAAAGCAGATTTTGTTTTATTTGTTTCCATTGTATTATTCCTTATAAAAATATGATGAAAGTTGAATGAAACGGAACGCGCTTGCGCCGCTCCGCATTGAAAACTATAACTACAGCGTGACCGAGGATTCGCCGCCGTTCATTGACCCGATGGCACCCCAAACGCCGTAGTTGGTTTTGCCTTCAACTACCTGCCCCAAATTGAGGTTGCCGGTGTCTACCGTATTTGAAATAAAATGCATCGAACCGTCCGCGAATAAAACCTGTACGCCGCCGGTGTGATAACTGGACGGCGAATAAGTTCCCCACGAATGAGAACCGGCACCTGCTTGACAGGAAATCGAATTAGGTCCAATTGTAGTTGTGAACCATGCTTCGGCAGCGCGTCCGTTTGACCAGATTAGCCCCCGGTAATTATTTATCGGTGCAACAACTTGGGTTTTGTCCGTAGCGTGATAACCGTTGGTAATACACATACCGGCAATGGCGTTGTGCGCTGTTCCGCCAGCGAGATTGTGCGGTTGATAACCCGCAACTCCGCCTTCTGCGAGTATACTAGTTCCCTGAGTAACCGGAACTTTTCCTTCGCTCAATGCGCAAGTATTGCTTGTACCGTCAACGCAGTATGACATCGTTTTCCAGACCTCTCTTGCAAAGAAGCCGCGTACTCCGCAAAACGCATTGGAATTTGATTCTTGGTCAGGGCGGCGGGCAAAAGTCCACATTCCGTCTCCTGCCGAAAGATATACATTTGTGCGGGAAGAACCCGTTGCCGTTGTTATATCTTTGTTGTTAGGGTCGGACGGACAAAGCAGCGAAGGAATCTTTTCTTTATAAAATTCTCTGTTGGCAGCGGGAATGTCCCAGATGACATTTCTCCCATAAGTTGTTCTTGCGACTCTTGCCAGTTCCGTGTACTGGTCAAATGCTGCCTGTTTTTCAATGTACGGCAGCAGGAACACAATCGGACCATTACACGGACAGGCAACGTCGCCCTTGTTTTGGTCGAATTGCATGTAGTGTGCCATTCCCGCGGGGAAACACTTGTTGGCATCGTGGTAGTTGTGAAGCCCCAAACCGAGTTGCTTAAAATTGTTGGAGCATTGCATACGTCTTGCCGCCTCACGGGCGGCTTGCACAGCGGGCAAAAGCAATGCGATAAGAACGCCGATAATGGCGATAACGACTAGAAGTTCAACGAGGGTAAATGCGGATAATTCGTTTCCCCCCCTCGAATTACCTAATTTGCTACAATTTTTATTCATTTCGATATCTCCCAAATTGCAGATATGGTTGAAAAAACTATTAACACTACAAGTACTATAACGGATTATTTGCTGGTTGACAATAGGAAAAAATGCCTCATAGAAAAATTTTCTGCCATTTGCGGGCGGCTTACGCCGCTCCGCTATCAATTCACTTATCCCGCGTCCGTCAGCAGCAATGCAGCCGCTGCAACTGCAGCGGTCTCCGTCCGCAGAATTCTTGCGCCCAAATCAAGAGCAGTAAAACCGTTTTGAATTGCCGTGTCAACTTCGCCGTCCGTAAAACTGCCTTCGGGTCCAATGAGAACGGCAATGTGCCGCGGCAACTCAACCGCAAGCAATTCTTTAACCGTGATTTGTCCCGCCGCGCCCAAAGAAACCGGATGCAGTATCAACCGATAATGCTCATCGGAAAGTTGTTTCACGAATTCCGGCAGCGTAATTTCATTGGCAACATTCATTAAAACGTTTCGTCCGCATTGCTTCGCTGCTTCTATAACATAACGCCGAAACCTTTCGGTAGAAGATGGAGTTGCTCTGGCAACACTCCGCTGAAGCGCAAGCGGAATGAAATCGGCAACGCCGAGTTCCGCTAACTTCTCGACAAGAAACCGCTGCCGCTCTCCTTTCGGTAAAGGACAGGCGACGGTCAAACGCAGCGGGGATTCAATTTCGTCTTTCTGCTTTTCGGTCAGCGAAACGATAACCGTGTTTTTCGCGATGATTTCAACTGTTCCGTGATAGACGAAACCGTTGCCGTCAAAGAGAATAATCTTGTCTCCGATCTTGCCCCGCATTACCCGGACGAAATGATGTGCTTCATCGCCGCCGATGACCGCTTGTTTTTCAGATAAAGTTGAAACCGCTGCGTCAAGATAAAATCGATTTGTCATGTTATTGTTCTTCTTTCTTTGCGATATATTCCAGTGTTCCGATGAGCAGCAGCAATAAAATTACTTGTCCGAAAATCAAGCAGCCGCCGGAAAAGTCGGTCTTGTAAAGCAGCAGAGAACCCAAGCCGCATATCGTTGTCGTTAGGTAAATTGTCAGCACTGCAAGCGTCGGCGACATTCCGATTTTCACTAAACGATGCGAGAAATGATTTTTATCGCCTGTGAAAATACTCTTTCGATTCAATAAGCGGATTGTTATAACGGTGCATAAATCATAGAGCGGAACGGCAAGTATCACAAGCGGCGTAAAAATCCGCTGCGGTTCGGTTCCGCTCGAAAATGTTGCCGCTAAGGTCGAAGCAGAAAGCAGAAAGCCGATGAAATACGCGCCGCCATCTCCCAAAAACATCGAAGCCCGAAACGGATTGTTATGAATCAAAAAACCGGCAATGCTTCCTGTCAAAACAAGCAGGAAACCGCTCACAAAGAATTGCGGTTCAAGCGAAGCGGGATTCGGCGAAAGAAACATCACTGCCGCAAGGAATGAAGAACAGATAGCGGCAATTCCTGCCGACAAACCGTTCATGTTGTCGAGCATATTGAACGAGTTGATGAGCGCAACTATCCAAAGAACGCTGATGCAATCAGTCAGATATGGAATACCGGTTTGAAAATTCAGAGACCATCCTTGTTGAACAGTAATGATTGCAACAACGAGTTGCACGCCGAGCCGCAGTTTCCAATCGAGATTAAACCGGTCATCGAGAACACCCAAGAGGAGAAGAACAGAACCGAGAGCGAGAAAAGTCCAAAGCGCGCCGCAGCGGCTTATAATACCGCTGATGTGTACGGAAACGGAGTCGGGCAGTAGACCGTTCAATACTTGCGGCATGAACATTACTATCGTACCGATTGCAAAGGGGATTAACACTCCGAGCCAGACACCGATACCGCCGCCGGTTGGAATCGGAACGGAATGAATCTTGCGTTCACCGGGCTTGTCAACCAAACCGATAAACGGGGCAATTCGTTTTACCAGATGGCAGGCGGCAAAACTAACTGCCAGAGAAAAAATAAAGACGGTAAAAAGAATAAAAATCATTTTTTCGGCATAACGAAAAA
>WRCR01000400.1 GCA_009783865.1 Planctomycetaceae bacterium
CCTTCATTGCCGCAACCGCCTCCATGAACGTCATCGTCTTTTGATTTCTTGCATCAGTTATTAACATTCTATTTTTCTTTCCTTTGCAGTTCCCGTCTCCGGATAACTTCTTTCTGTTTCTCGATGCTAAAATGGTCGTAAATTTCCGTCGTTTTCGTATCAGAATGCCCGGCAACCTCTTTCGCAAAATCCTGTCCGCAGAGCAGAGAAATCTCCGAAATCGCAAGATGCCGGACTTGATGCGCGGTGAATTTCGGCAAGTCATTCGCTTCAAGCACTTTTTTGATAATCCGCCCATAACTTGCCGTCGTGTACGCTTTTCCCTTCACTGTCTTGAAAACCGGCTCATCCGCCGCTCTTTTCAAAAGATAAAACGACAGCGTTTCCATTGAGTTTTCGCCGAGGACTATTCGTTTTTCCTTTCCAGCCCATTCGGTTTTATGATGTTCCGGCTGGTAAATCCAAAAATCGCCGGTCAGGTCTTTGTCATGCTTGATTTCGATGGGTTTCATTCTGCAAACTTCACCCGGACGCATTGCCGTCAGCCGCTGTAATTCCAGCATATCCGATACCGCTGGCGGGAAATACGGCAATGCCGCTTCGAAAACTTCCGCCGGAACGGCTTTCCGCTTCGGCTTTTCTTTCGCTTGATTCAACTTCAGCGGCTTGACGTTCCGCAACTTATGCACCGTCCGTATTGAAACAAGGTCCGCGCTTTCCCCCCAGTAGAATACTGTCCTGACGAATTTGACGAGGGTATTGCAGTATTTCCTTGCGTAGTTCTTTTTCGCAAGGAAAACCTGAAACTGCATCAGTTCCTTGCTTCCAAAGGATACGTTTGTTGCTTTCGGAAACAATTCCGCAAGCAGGGAGAACGCTTTTCGGATATTGTTCCGTGTTCTGATGTCGTTGATAATGTTGCACTTTTCAAACTCGGCGTGTAATTGCCGCAACGTGAGTTCCTGTGCAGGGTTCTCCTGCCCGAAATTCAGGGAGTCCATATTAGATTGTCGAGTAAAGTAATGATAAAACGGTCGCTAAACCGCTATTCCCTTTTTGGGGAACGGCGGCATTTTACCATAAATTATCATGTTGTCAACAAAATCCCACATTTTGTATGAATTTTTCCAAAAATACACAATATATGGTATTTCTCGGTTTTTCCACCCTTGCCGATTTTCTTGCCTCCCCTCGTCACAGAAAAAAAATTTTTCGTATGATAGCATGCTAATGCCCTTGCCGGTAATCCCCGGAAAGTCCCTAATACCCCCCCGTTTACCATATACTTGCCTGCTTCTCTGTCGTTCCGGTGTATCTGAACACCATCCTCGCAATCACCAAACAGTCGAACAAATGATTGCTCGCCTTGCCTGCCGTGAACACATAACGCTTGTACTTGCCCCGCTTGTGATATTAGACGATGCGCAGACGGATGAGTTGGCGGCAAATGAGGACAGGGTTGTCGAGTGCAAGCGGAAGATTGATACGACGGTCGAGGGTCTTGAGGGGTTTCAAGGGCTGTCAATTATCTATTGCGGAACGCGCATCAACCGGAACTGCATGACAAGTTATTTCCAGCGGGATAAGCGATACCGGCAGATTTATATCCCGCTGGTCGACAGTAAGGGAAAAGTGACTTGGGATGCTTTCGGTCAGGAAAGAGCAGATAGGATTCAGCGTGAAAATCCGTCGATGTTTTGGACGGAGTATCAGAACATGCCGGAGTTAGAGGAAAAGAATAAGAGCGATTTGACTATCAAGAGCGCGTTGTTTGATGCGGAAGCGGCGGTTGCGGGGGAACATTATGCGGGAATTGATGTTGGTTTGCGGGAGTTGCATTTTGTTGTGATGCGGGGTGATAGTCACGTTGTTGCGGCGGACAAGTTTGAGGTCAAAGAGCCGATTGCCGGTTTGCGGGAATTGATTGGAGAGTTGCGGTCCGATTATCCGGGTGTGCGGATTGGTGTCGATGTCGGCTGGAAGCAGACAGAGATACTTGCGGCGGTGAAAGACATGAAAGACGTGTTTTGCACGAAAGGTGTAGGGATTTCGGAAAAGAACATGCCGATTACGGAGTATAAGATTCATGGGGATACGATTTATCTTGACGAGCAGGGCGAGTATTTCGTGACGGCAAGGTACGGAGGGCGGATTTATCAGAATGATACGAATTTAATCAAGGAACGGCTTTGTCACGAGGTTAACAGCGGCAGCGTTGCGTTTTGCAGAGGGTGCAATACAGTGCTTTTGCGGGTGCATTTGAACAGCGAGCGGGGTCAATGGAAGCGACGGACGCACCCGTCTCCCGTCAAGTACGAGATTCAAACCCCGGATTTCCGAATCAATTCCCTTACCGTCAAGACACTCCGCAATCAAGCACTCGATGATTTCGCTTGTCAAATCCTTTTCCTGCTTCTTCAGCCAATCATTCAAAACACTCATTTCGGAATATCATTTTCCGCATATTCTACAATATTCATCTCCAAACCCCAATCACGCCGTATATTGTTAACCCAATCATTCGCGCGAAGCACATTTCTAACAGAATAAAACTGAAACATTATTCCCGTAAAATAACCGGCGCGCTTTGAAACTCCGCTTACCCAGTTATAATTGATTTCTGTTGCCATTTCTGTAAATTCACCGGACACGTTCACGCCCGCAGGTATATTATTCACGCAGTCTAAAAATGTTTTCCTGCGGTTAAACGGCAAATTTGCATCGTATAATTCCCCCGAAGAAACACTCATATACTGCAAATTCGAATTATAAGTTGCCCTGCACCAAACCTGCTTTGTAATGAATTCAGGACTGTGTTCTATAACGTATTGATACGTGCCGGTTGAAATCATACGCACCGCCAAACTGACCGCAAGATAATTTTCCGCCGCCGCCGGCACCAGCCTGCACCGGAACATGCACATCACACCGCTGTCGTTATAACCGTAAACAATCTCCTCGGCTTCTTTACCATCTCTTAGCGTCTCCGGTGTCTTAACCAGCACGCTTGTCGAATCCAGCCGGACAACCTTACTGTGAACCGCCCGGAAACTTGAACACAAATATGCACCGCCCGTATGCAGTACAAACTCTGTCCCCGCAACTATCTGCGGCACCCGGACATCAAGTTCCGGTGTGTAGAAAAAACCCGCCCGCTGTGAATTCAGCCGTTCCGCAGTTATTTTACTCCCCGGCTTGAAAACATACTGCGGACTATAACTCGGCAAATTCGTATTATTTAATTGTCTCGACTCCATTATATCGGATTCCCAGGATACTCTATCATATTAGCACACACTGTCCCTTCGATTATAAAGACCGGCAAACCTGCCGTGTCAAACGCTTTGTTAACCTCGCTCACATTCCAAGTATACTCCTCGGTTAGTGACGACAGTCCGCCGACCATCTGTACCGCAACTCCTACCATATACTGCGCCAGCGCATACCCCGTATAATCACCATGAGACGCTACACGAACCGATACTGCTATCTGACTCCGCCGAACAAGCGTCGCATCCTCGTCTTCCGGGTCAAGCAATTCCCATTTCTGGGAAGCCGTCACCTGTTTTCCCAGTATTTCATAAACCTCAAAACCCATCTCTCAACTCCGCACTTCTCTTAGCGTCACCGCTCAACTCGCATAAGCCGTAAACAACTTCCCATGCAACTCATCTTTAATATCCGCCAGCAAACTTTCAATACCTTTGTTCTCATTCATACTTGTTTTCATGCCGTACGCCCCTTGCCATTTACCCAATCTAGCCTTTTGTTCCGGTGTCAGTTCCGGCGTAGATAAATCCTTACCCCGCAACTGTGCCGGGTCATTACCCATCAGCCGATGAAAGAACCCCTGTATCCCTTCAATC
>WRCR01000401.1 GCA_009783865.1 Planctomycetaceae bacterium
CAGCGGTTGACCCGAATGTGCCGGGAACTTATCAGGTTCATTTGCCGCTCTCCGAAGAGGGAAACTGGACGGTGCGGCTTTCCTTGCCGGACAGCGACCTGCGGCTGGAACGGGTTTTGCAGGTACAGATGAGTGATTCGGAGCGGGAAAATCCGAGCCGAAATGAAACGCTTTTGCGGCAGATTGCCGAAACAACCGGCGGTGTGTATTACGATAATCCGACGGACGCGCTACCGCTGTTGAAAGAGTCCGCTCTTTACGGCAATATCAATTTCTTTAGTAGTGAAACGGAAAAGAGTGAAAGCGTAAAGCCGCTCGCAGAGTTATTGAAGATTCGCAGTCAGCGTTCTGTACCGGACCGCGGTGCGGAGAAAAATGCATTGATGTATTTGTTGTCGGCGATATGTTTTCTCCTTTTACTAGAATGGACGCTTCGGCGTTTAATGAAATTAGCGTAATTCCACGTTTAGCGGGCGGTTCATAGAACCGCCATAACAACATGTACCGAATCGGTTTAGGTCACGACACACATCGTCTCATCGACGGCGATGGAATCACTTTGGGCGGTATCCGCATTGAACATAACAAGCAACTGCTTGGTCACAGCGATGCCGATGTTGTGCTTCATGCAATTACAGACGCATTACTGGGTGCTGCCGGCTTGGAAGACATCGGAGAGATGTTTCCCGACACCGACATTGCGAACCGAAACAGGGATTCAGTAGAGATGCTCACCGCCGCTTGGGAAAAAGTTAAACAGAACGGCTGGAATATTGTCAATCTCGATACGATTATCTTTGCGCAACGTCCGAAAATTGCGCCGTTTAAGGAAGCGATGAAAGCACGTATAGCAGCGATTCTCGGCATAGAGCCGGAACAGGTCAGCATCAAAGGCAAGACGGGTGAGAACATTGGATTCATCGGACGTGAAGAAGCGATTTCAGCGGAATGCGTTGTGCTGTTGAGTACCGGCGGCTTTGCCGCCGTTATTTAGCCGGTACTCCGGTGCAGTCCCCGGATATCTGCTTCGTTTGGTACCAACGAGGAATGGTTGAAAGTCGCCAATCGGTGCCGGTTTTTCGTTTTGACCATTAGACCTGTTCCATAACCTATGATTTGCCCTCTTCATTTTTACCTATTATGCCAAAGTTCGCCTAAACTGGTAAAATGGGATGGTTTTTATGGGTTATGGAACAATTCTATTGATAGTGATAATACGAAATCTCGCCTTTGGATTGCGATTCTTCGATATGCCGAGACATAATATGGCGAACAAAATGACAAACAGAATACAGTATAGTTTTTTCATGATGCCTCCTTGAATGCGTCCATTGTAGCATTGTTTGTCAATAGGAACACAAGAGCAGCAAATACCGGCGGCTATGTGCCGGCTCTCTCGCTGCTCATCACTCGCTACTCACTGTGGCACTTTTTGCTCTTGCCAACGTTTTCAAATACGTTATTATTTCTGCCGGTTGCCCGCCGCAGCCCTTCGGCTTGCGGCTATTATTGAAATTATCCCATCAATGTCAAGATAGATAAAATAACGTTAAAATAGGTAGTCACCATGTGCAAAAAGATACAATTTTCAGAAATGTTTTGTTTTCAAGCGGTTACGTCAATAAAATTTTTCAATTTAGGGCTTGATGTTAGGTGGTTTGTGTTTCGCTGGGAAACTTAGTCGGACTATTGTATTTTTGACGAAATGCGATAGGATATTACATTAGTGTCCTTTTGTTCAATCCATTTTTATTGAAAACAATGTCGTCACCTTTAGATGAATTAACGAAGATTCTTGTAGTCGAACAACTTCCGGCAATGCCTCAAAGTGCTTTGAGTGCGCTTCAACTGGATAACGATGTAACTAAAGTCAATATCAATGATATTGTCCGTCCGATTGAGGCAGACCCCGGTTTAGCTGCGCAAGTATTAAAGTTTTTGAACTCGTCGTACTTCGGTTTTCAGAGTACCATTTCCAACATTAAACAGGGCGTTGCTCTGATTGGAATCCGAGTCGTCAAAAATTTTATTTTGTGGAAAGCGGTTTTCAATTTGATACCGAAAGTGCGCAGCGGCAATTTCGATGTTGCACAACTTTGGCAGGATTCGCTCCGCCGGGCAATGTTTTCGCGGTTCCTGCTCGTGGAATTGAAAAAAGGCAATCCCGAAATTGCCTTTGCCGCTGCCCTGCTTCAGGATATTGCAATTCCTGTGCTGTTGAAACTAAAAGGCGAATCATACATTCAAGTTTTGCAGGAACTCGGAACTTCGCCGGATGATACCCGTCTGACGGATTTGGAACGCAAACACTTCGGCTGGGACCACGCTCAAGCAGCCGGCATTCTGGGAAAGAACTGGAAACTGCCCTCGCAGTTGACGGACTTGATTACTCAGCATAATCTTGGCGAAGAAACCGGCAGCGAATTTGTGTATAACCCGGAAAGAGCCGTTGTTGCTCTTTCGGCATTTATGCCGATGGCATCGCGGGTAAAATGGGCTGAAAGAGACAGATTCAAGCAGTTTTTCGACAGTATTGTTCCGAATGGTGATAATCTGTTGCAAAATCTCTTTGATAAAATAGACAGAGCGTTTGACGAATACGCCGACATTATTCAAATTGCCAAACCCGGTAAGTCGATAGTTGATTTTTTGAATGAATAGTTTTGAGTCCGTCCTAACAATGTTACTCGTCAATATATTATTACTGCGATGCCCATCAATGTAGTTTGTCCCGGCTGTTTCAAACGGTTTAGCGTGAGTGACCGCTTCGCCGGTATGAAGGGACCGTGTCCGAAATGCAACACGGTCATTAACATTCCGAAAGCGGCGGTGAAGATTCACGGCGCAGAAGATTTCGACCAAGGTGGAAAGACCGCTGCTGGCAAACTGATACTCAAGCCGCTGGAACGCCTCGATATGGATTTCGACCCGGTGAAGGCGGGTATTGCTCTTGCCGGAGTGCTTGCTATGTTCATTGCTGCGCTGCTAATCGGCAGTATGAACTTGCAGAAGGGAACGCTTGATGTAATCGGCGGAATTGGACTCATCTTTATAGCGTTTCCGGTTTCATTGTTCGGTTATCAAATACTCCGCGACCGAGAAGATTTGTTCATGCTGATTGGCGAGGATTTGTATAAAAGAGTCGGACTTTGTGCTGCTGTTTATGCAGCGGTTTGGATTCTTTTTGAATTGACGATTTGGTATACTGGTGCAAATGAGTATGTACTCTGTATGTACTTTGCCGTCTTTGCGATTTCGGCAGCAGCAGCGGCGCATGGGATTCTCGATATTAACTTCGGCAGCGCATTACTGCATTTCTTGATATTCTTTATTGCGGTCTTGTTTTTGCGATGGGCGATTGGTCTGGATTGGCTATGGGTGATTGATGCAACGCTTCGGCACAAAGGAAACATTCCGCCACCGCCGATTTTACCGGGTATGCGATAGGCAAAAAAATAAATTTCCCTCTTGCGTTAAAAGCGGATAATTCTTACTATACACAGTGTGTTAGAAATACCGGCACTCTCCTCCGGTATTACCTGATTCGTCAAGAGGAAGCGGGAATCCAAATGATGACTCCTCCCCCGGGAGACCAACGGTTTCAAAGAACGTTTCTGGGACAGTTCTGAGACCAACATTGGGTCAGGGTCTCAACCGGCACTGTGCGTTGTTCGTCACGGTGCCGGTTTTTTTGTTCAACCGGTTCCCTGACACCACAAACCACCTAACATCAAGCCCTAAATCGAAAAAATTTCCTTGTGTCCGTGAGGTGGTGGATTATGCGGCGGCATACAGAGCGACCGCCATAACTCCGTTTAAGGTCCAACTCATCCGTTTTCCCTTGCACC
>WRCR01000402.1 GCA_009783865.1 Planctomycetaceae bacterium
ATACTCGCGCTGTTATTGTAGATGTGACCATCAGTCGGCTTCTGTGACAGGTTGCCGCAGTTTATCGTATCGGAGATGAATCTGCCCGAAGCATCGCCCATCGCGGCGTTCACACCGCCGGTGTGAAAACTCGTTGCCGACATAATTCCGCTCGTAACGTCAGTGGTATTGCTTGCAGAACAACTTGGCGAATTGGGCGGCAGAACGGTAACGAAGCCGCTTGTGCAGTAAATGCCGTCCATAAGCGGTGACCCGCGGTTAACACGGGATACTTCTCCGGAGTATTGCGTTTTGTCATTAGGGTCAACACGATTCAGACAAACCTGCGGTCCGCTTGCAATAACGCTTGCGGATAAACCGGAGAGATAAGCCGTTCCGCCTTTTATTGCCCGAAATGTTCCGAGTTGCCCCGCCGAAGTAGTATGACTTTCCTGAAGGATCACCGATTCCGAAAGCATTACTGTATTGCTCGTTCCATCTTTAATGTCGCTGATATTCTTGAAATTAAATGCGGCAAATATACCCCGATAGCGGTTGTTCATATATTTATCAACCGCTGCCGTCCAGCCTGTTTGCCCCTGTTGGTCATCATTGTAGTAGGCAGCGATAGTAGGCATATAAGAACTTGTATATTGATAGGGGAAACTGACGTAGGTAAAGGAATCGCCGTAGCAGGTCATATAGTTGTTTTTTCCGCTTTCAGTGCCGACTCGTACTCTTCTGGGGTCACTTGGACAGCGCAAGGTAGGAACGTATATGGTATTAAGCGGGGGATCCCAGTTATTACAGTTTGGATTGTCATCGACTATCTGCCACTGCGCTGCCTGTTCCATAAACGGAAAGCAAACGGGAGCAGTTCCAAGCCGACCGTTGGTTCCCCTCGTCTTGGTGTTGCCAGCGGGCAATGCCTTGTTGACATCGTGGTAGTTGTGCAGCGCAAGAGCAAACTGCTTCAAGTGGTTTTGACACTGCATACGCCGTGCCGCTTCTCTTGCCGCCTGCACCGCCGGTAAAAGCAGGGCAATCAAGACACCTATAATCGCAATGACAACAAGAAGTTCCACAAGAGTAAACGCAGCACTTCTTTCAGCATATTTGGAATTCGTTTTCATAATAATTCTCCTGTTATAAAAATGTTTGTTATTTCGCAACATCTACGATCAATTCTGCGGGGATATTTTCCTTCACGGTTAATTCAGCCGGTGTTTTCTCGACATCGCCGAACTTCTGTGAAACAACGGTATTCTTCACGATGTACTCTTGCCGCTTCTCTTGCAACAGCGGATTGGCTGTGCCTTCCGCTTCCGCTTCCGTCATCTTCAATTCTTCCGGCAGCGATACTGTGTGAGTCAAAAGTACTTTGTATGTTCCGGGTTTCGCCCCTTTCTTGCTTGTCGTATGAAGCAGGGACGAAATCACCGCAACGCCTCTTGCGTCCGTTGTACCGCTCGAAGTCCAAGTATGATTACCGCCGCCTGTTTCCGAGAGCAGAACACGCACATTCGGCACCGGCTTGTCACCGTTGACAACCGTAATAGTCACTGGCGACAAACCGGCAAGTTCGTTTGGTCCCGAACAGCCCGCAACACAAAGCAGAATCACTAAAAAATAAATGTAATGTTTCATATATTTAACTGTTGTTTATCAATTGTTACAGCATAGAACTTTCGCCTTGGTCTTTCGTTCCTAATGCGCCCCAAATGCCGAATGGCGAAGGTCCTTTCGGTGTATCATATGGGTCGAAGACAGCATTTGTTGCCCCGTTTTCAATCGTTTCCGAAATGAATCTAACGGAACCGTCCATAAGCGTAACGTTGACACCGCCGGAATGGTAACTCGATGCCGCCATAGCAGACGAATACGCCCTGTCGGGGGAATAGCATGACGGTTTATTCGGCGGCATCGCTGCGGTAAATACCGTATGCCAGCCCTGACCTATAGCATAACACCAGCCGCTGGAACTGTTGATATAGGTAGAACTGCTGGAACCGGCAGTGGTAATATAATCAATTCCGTTTGAAGTTGTAGCGAAACAACTTCCTCTGCCGGCACTGCCCCAATAACTGTAAGACACGCCGCCGGCTGCGGTACCCATAGCGACATACATCGTTTCCTTGACCTTTCCACCGGCTTGCGTAACGGTGGTAAACGGCGGGAGACACCTTTCTCCGAACCCTATTGTGTTGGAGGTGCCGTCGAGTATCGACCCCAGATTGTACCACTTCAGGGGACTGAACGCCCCGCGATAAAAGGTCGTAATCGCCGTACCGTTTGCGTTTGCGCTGGTTGCAGGACCTGTAACGTTTTGGATAGGGCAGTCCCCGTTGCAGAACCGGTAATTTGTCGGTCCTGCACGGTCAGTCGGTTTATTGTTCGATTTGTTGTCCGAAGGGCAGCAAAAAGATGATACCATCACCGCCATCGGGGCTCTGTTGCTGTCGGCGGCTATACCGTTGACAGGTGTCCACCAATTGTTTGGAAATGCGGTCGCCTTATATTGAGCGAACAGCGGCTCATTTTCAAAAAAAGGAAACAGTGCTATTAACCCGCTCCACCGATAATTCCGGGAATTTTCGGCTACAGTATCCACACTTGCATCTTTACCATAACCTGGTCCCATGTACGCCGGAAGCGAATCGTTCACATCGTGGTAGTTATGTACCGCTAGCCCCAGTTGTTTCATATTGTTGGTGCAGGACATTCTCCTGGCGGCTTCACGAGCGGCTTGCACTGCTGGCAAAAGAAGCGCAATCAACACACCGATGATTGCAATAACGACGAGGAGTTCAACGAGCGTGAATGCAGATACAAGCCGGCAGTGATAACTGCCGCACTCCGGCGGGTTATCACCCGCCGCTCTTAATTCTCCCCCCCTCAAATCACCTAATTCAACATTAGCTTTTTCCATGACTGTCTCTCCTAAAAATTTTTTCATAGTATCAGGAACATAGTCCTTCAGTATTCACCCTGCATTATCAAACAACGTTTTCAAAAATGCAATCCCATTTTGCGGAAAATGTACTCCCACTTTGCGACAAAACACAGTCAATCGGAAGCAGTGCCAGTATTCGCTTGTTTTTTGTACTCCCTGTTGCTATACTCAACATAAGTTGAAAAAACCGCAAAAGACCCTAAAATTATTGACAGTGTTCAGAAATCCCGACTGGGTATGTAATTTTCTTTGAAACAGACAATTTGAAAGAGAGTGTATTTATGAATTATAGAAATATCATTTCCCAAATGATGGTCTTAGCCATTGTTTTTTGTGCATCGGCTTCGGTTATCGCTCAAACACCGGCAAAGGAACAAAATAAAATCCGTGTTTTGTTTCTTTACGGAGGTCACGGCTTTGACGAAAAGGCGATGTACGCAATGCTCGACTCTTTCGCCAATATTACGTATGACAAAGCGGAAATGCCGAAAGCCTTGGATTTGTTCAAGCCGGGACTCGAAAAGAAATATGACTGTCTCGTTATGTATGATTCTTATAAGTTTCCGTTCACGAAAGAACAAACGGAACAGTTCAAAGCCCTTCTCAAAGAAGGAATCGGATTGGTAGTTCTTCACCACAGCGTTTGGGGGTTCAACGGCTGGGACGATTTTGCCAATGTCACCGGCTGCCAATTCTTCTCCAAGGATGGACACGAAATCAACGGGAACAAGTTTGTGCAATCGACTTGGGCACACGGTCAAACAATGTCCATCAAGATTGCCGACAAATCGCATCCGATTACAGCGGGAACTGATGACTTTACAATGATTGACGAGACCTACGCCAAAGGATATATTCACCCCGATGTGCATGTGTTGTGGACGACAGACCATCCAAAGTCGGATA
>WRCR01000403.1 GCA_009783865.1 Planctomycetaceae bacterium
TGACCCGAAAAATCACGATGGGACATTTTGCTCACACACAAGCACTTTCATATTCAAATAATCCTGAAAGAATCCGCCGCAATCGCAGTTTGATTCGCCCCATCAAAGATATTTTTTATGAACTCCTGCCGCTGTATAATAATGCTGTTTTCGACAATTCGCAGCAGAGCGTTTCACACCACAAAAACGTTCTAGAATTATTACCCGAAATCCGAAACGCAGAGTTGGTTTATTTTGACCCGCCGTACTGCAACAGTCACGCCGATTATCAAAGTTTCTACCACTTGCTCGAAACATTTACGGAATACTGGAAAGACAAGGATTTTATCAATGGAATTAACCGTTACGAACCGCAGAGATACAGCGGCTTCGACAAAAAAAGTGCCGTCATAGAATCGTTTGAAAAATTATTTGAACTAGCCGGTGAAATACCGCATTGGCTTGTTAGTTATAATGACCGCAGTTATCCGGCGATAGATATTTTTGAGCAGATACTCAAAAAACATCGTGATGTCCGAATCGAAGCCAAGACATACCGCAATGGACGCGGCGGCAAAGGAAGTGTTGCAGGCAGCCGTGAAATCCTGTTTATTTGTTCACCACAAACCAACGTCTCTGTGACAAAAACACAATGAAAACTTTTGAATACTGGCATAAACTTCATCAAACCGAAGCACTTGGTGAATTCAATACAGACCGCTCCGGCTTACTTTGGCTGAAAATCAAATCCATCTTGCGTCGAGATATTATAAAGGATTTTATTTTGTTTTCTCAATGCCGCTTATCGGAAGCCGGTCTCAACGAACAATTCAAAGAATTATACGGTTTGTTGTCTGTTAATCTTGAATCGGCACACCGCTTGCTGGATGATTACACCCGCAAAATTAGCCGTTCTCAAATTGCATCGGTTAACGAACAGAAATTGGCATCGGAATTGTATAAACTCAAAATGTTTGACTGGGGCGGCGATTATCAAAATTCGTTGGACAAGTATTTGGTGAGCCGGTATATCAAAGTCGAGAATCCGTCTTACGATAATTTGATTGCTAAATTTGAAACCGAAATCAATCCGACCGTTCAAGGTTATGTTCTCAACAGTTGGTATAATTATTGGAGCAGTGTCTTGATTGAAAACATTTTCAAAAGCCATCCCGCAGTCCTGCCGACCATCGGCAAAATCAAAAATGTTGATTTTTTCGTTAACGACGTACCGTTTGACTTGAAAGTTACGTATCTGCCAGTGGAATATATCAAACAAAAACGGAAAGAAAAAGGGTTGCCGGTTGAGTTAACGTTTTTGAAAGCCCAAGCGAAAGCAATGAAAATCGTGTACGACAAAGACGCAAACGACAATGATATATTCTACGAGATCACAGAAAAGATGAAAGACCGTGGAGACAGTGCTTGGAAAAAAGTCTTGGCTTGCTTACAGAAAGAAAAAATGTCGATTCTGCAAGAAGCCCAAAATCAACCGAAAACATTAGCGAAATGGCTTTATGAAAATCAGGGCGAAATGCGTTTCGGAGCAGAAAACCGGCTGTTTATCGTTTTGGTCGATACTGGTAACTTCGCCGATTCGTGGAAATTGAAGCGAAACATTGACTTATTGAAACCAGCGATTGTTTCATATTTAAAAAGTTTCAAAACACGGAACATTAAGGATTTAGAATTGTCCTTTACATTCAAAGGCAAGCCGAATCCTTTTAATGTTTTGACAGATATTATTTTTATCATAAAATGATACCCGCCCCGCCGGAAGTCGTGAAGAGTTTTATGCTGTAATCAGAATCGTAACACAACTTTAACAAACAAAGAAACATGAGTAAAACCTACGCCTATTGTCAATCCTGCGGTATGCCGCTGAAAAGCGACCCGAAAAGCGGCGGAACAGAAGCCGACGGCACCATCTCGCCAAAATATTGTTCCTATTGCTATGAAAACGGACAATTCACCGGCGATTTCAAAAGCGCAAAAGAAATGCAGACCTTTTGCAAACAAAAACTAAAAGAAATGGGTTTCAACCGCTTCCTCGCTTGGTTTTTCACGCTAAACATTCCTAAATTGGAACGCTGGAAAAAATAACGCATACATTGATTTTCCTTTATTAGAACATATCAAGAATTGGTGTGGACTGCTGGAATTCGCTTTCGTCATTCCCGCGAAAGCGGGAATCTAGACGTAATAGGGTTTATGTCCATTCTCTAGACCCCCGCCTTCGCGGGGGTGACGGGAATTTATCCACACCAAATCCAAAAACGCTCTAGCGTAAAATTTCTAATCCTATGCCGCGCTCTGCCGCTCCGAGAAACGACATCATCTGATTGAGCGGGTCGGATATTTTTTGCATTGATTCCAATGCCGTGTGTATCCGTTTTATTCCTTCTTGTCTGATTTTTTCGTCATCGCTGCGAAATAACGCAAGTCCGTAATCAAACTCGGCAAGCGAAATAACTCTTTCGTAAATTCCTTCTTCAATATCCTTATCAAAACCTTCTTGCCGGAATTCTTCTATCTGCTGAATCGTTTGCGGAATGCTGTCCGTCAACAAATACTCCGATTGTTTCTGAACAATTTCACTCAACGAAAGGAGCAGAAATGTTTTTTCGTCAATGTGAAATACCTGCGAAGCCGCCATCCGAAGAACCTTTTCAGCGGCATTGACAATTCCAAGCGAAAACATATTTTCCGCAAATTCTATCTGCCGCCGGACTTTTGCATACCCGTTATTGATGATGCAAATGACGGAAAAACATTCTTGAAACACTTCTTTAGCGGTATCCGTTTCGCCGGTGCGGCGAAATGCTTCGCCGACTAACTTGAGAGTGTCAATCTTTTTG
This sequence comes from Planctomycetaceae bacterium, assembly GCA_009783865.1. GTDB lineage: Bacteria > Planctomycetota > Planctomycetia > Pirellulales > Thermoguttaceae > WRKP01. The sequence continues at coordinate 2,838 of WRCR01000403.1, forward strand.
GATATGTCGGCAACTTTTCGGGCTGCCGCCAACGCCTCACTAAGTGCGGCATGCAAACCGGAAACATTACCGCTCTGATGAAAAAACGGAATCGTTTTGCAAAGTGCAGCGGCGATATTTTCAAACTCCGACACTTTTTTGCTGACCGTCAAAGCATCAATTACCTGCTGAACGGCAAGTAACGAGTCAATCAGTTGCAGATAGATTTCGTTGCGGACATTTTCTTCCGTTATACCGTCCGCTATTGTTTGAACGGTACGCAAAGTTTGCAATGTCTCATCATGCATACCGCTATTCCACTGCTCCGCAACAAGAGCCAGCAAAAGACGTAAACGAGGCAGCGGTGCTTCTATCCTTACCGCCGTTAAACCGGCTTCATTGAACCGGCACAGACCGGCATAATATATGCCGCAAAGTTCCAGAATGCTCTCATAGTCATCAAGGTCTTCGATTGCATTGGCGAGTTCCAAAGCCCGATGCACTTCACCGCTCTTTGCCAAGACCGAAGCAATATCAAACACGGCACTGGTATAACGGCTGTCGCCGCTTTCTAATGAAAGCAAGGTCTTTTCCGCTTCGTCAAGCAGTTTCATACCGCATTGCTGACGAATTAATAGAAGAAGCAGATAACTTCGTTCCTGCGTGTTTTCCAACTTCTGCAACTGCTGCGTGATGCCCGGCAGTAATGAACGTGCATAAGCGGAAAGACCGCTCTTATTTAACGCATCAACTATTTTAAGTTGTCCGTTCACTCTTTCGACCGGCATCTCTATATGCAGCGAAGCATTGACGGCAAGTCCGAATATATCTTCAGCGGTCGGTAAAGTACCGGTTGTCATTACGATTGTGAAGTAAAACGTTTTGCAATGTATCTGGTCAGCATATAATCATACGGTACGGTAGTATCCGTTAAAACATAGTCAATGCCCGATTCGCGGCAAGCCCGGCGGTAATTTTCCGTGAACTTGCGGACTTCCTCAATATAA
>WRCR01000404.1 GCA_009783865.1 Planctomycetaceae bacterium
ACAATTAGTGGTGAGTGGCGAGTAGTGGGTTGCGAGTTGTGAGTGGCGAGTGAAATTGATAGCCGCAGGTGTCAACCAGCGGAGTACAACTGGCGGACATGGTATCATAACCGCAAATGTTGGCAAGAGCAAAAAGTGCCATGTTGGAATGGCGAGTTGTGAGAGAGCCGGTGACTGTGTCGTCGGTACTCAAAAATTCTAAAACTCTATTTTCTTCAATCGCTTTCTGCTAAACCGCTGCTCATCAAAGCACGAATTTGTGTTATTTCTCGTATCAATTCCTCTTCGGTAGGAATATAAAGTTTGTATTTCGCGGCAAAAAGTTGTTCGCTATCGCTCAAAATTGAAAACTTGACTTCCGCCCTGTCTTTTTCTTCGCAGAGAATAATCCCGATGGTCGGGTTGTCGCCTTCGGTGCGTTTCATTGTATCGTACATGCGGACGTACATGTCCATCTGTCCCACGTCCTGATGCGTGAGTTTGCCGATTTTCACATCGACGAGAACAAAACATTTCAGAATGTAATTGTAGAAAACCAAGTCAATGTAGTAGTGCGAAAGTTCCGTCGAAATCCGTTGCTGACGGGCGACAAACGAAAAGCCCTTGCCTAATTCGAGCAAAAATTTCTGCAAATTGTCAATGATGATTTGCTCAACATCGTTTTCCGTGTATTTTACGTTTTCGTTCAATTCATAGAAATCCAAAAGCAGCGGGTCTTTGAGGATATAATCCTGCGGATTGACGGTCAGTTGGTTCGCATTTTTTTCGTTAAGTTCGTTGACCGCCTCTTTGTGTGTTGCAATCAGCCGTTCGTAGTAGTGTTTATCGACCTGTTCGTCTAAAAAACGGGTGCTCCACCCGTTATCGGCGGCTTCGTTCATGTAAACCTCGCGGGCTTTCGGGTTTTCGACCCGGATAAGCGACCGGTAATGCGTCCAACTCAATTGTGCACGCAGTGCGTGCACAATTGGAAACTGCAAGTAAAATTGGCGCATCACGTGCAAATTCCTTTTTGTAAAGCCGTTTCCGAATTCGGCGGTCAATTTGTCCGCTAAATTTGCAATCAGTCCGTCTCCGTACTTCGCTCGCTCCGCGCCGCCCTGCTCTTCGACGATCTTTTCGCCGATTCGCCAATAGGTTTCCACCATTGCAAAATTGGCGGTCTGATAAACCAATCTGCGGGAACTGAGGATCAAGTCCCTCGAAAACTCGTACAAACTGTTGCCGTCTGCCCAATCGGACGCATTTATTTTTTGAATCTCTTGCATAGAATCTCGTACATCATTGTATCAAATTTCTCCAAGTCCCCAGTTACTGCCGATGCCGAACCGAGAGCGAACGCCCACAAAATCCCCCGGTCGGAATGAATGCCGGCGACATTGCTCAATTCGGGAATTGCAAGCCCTTTCTACGTGAGACATTTCCCGCAATTTCAGCACCATTTCTTTCAAAAAAAATTATAACGGATTCGTTATCAAATTTTTCAAGTACTTCTTCATAGTTCAGCCGCATCAAAATGTCTTTTGTTATGACGCGCTTGCAGTCCCAAAAAACGATGGATTGCAGCAGATTTTGTATTTCCGGCTGATTCAAGCAATACATCACACGTGCTGCTTCTTCCAGTGTGTCAAAGCCGAGAAAATAGCAGGTATCGTCCAACATCACGGGCTTGCCGTCAATCGGCAAAACAAGCGAAAACTGCGTTTGTTTGTATAAACCTGAAATTGCAACTTTGAACGGTTTGAAAGAATAACTTCCGATACCAAAAATTGAAAACGGCGGCTTATTTCTATAAATAATCGACTTGCGTTTTTCAAAAAAAGTTTTATTTCTGTTAAGATAATTGAACGTCAGTGGATAATCTGCTTCAATATACTTTGTATCTTGTCCGATGATTGTTTGCGGAACAATCACCGCTCTTTTTGTTTTTGCGATAATCTGTTCTTTTAAGTCAGAACTTTTTAATAAGGGATATACTAAACCGCTTTCGATGCAGACCGTTTCATATCGCTTATTTCGATAGCCGTTTTCAACAACGGTTAATTCCATTACAGCGGAACAGTCATGTTTTAATCCCTGCCGCCAGATAGAAGGTGAAATACCGTCAAATGCGGCGTTTTCTTCATACCGGACAATATCGGCGACGAATTTATTTTGTGTCCAACCGAAGGAACGACTTACCGGTGAGTCAAATGATTTCAATACCTCACAACTTTTTGCCGGACGTTCACTAAAGCGGGAAAAGAACAACCCTGCATCAACGCAAGCATCGAATTCTTCCTTTGCGTCAATGCCAATCTGTTGTAAATTGGTAATCGGAAATGAAAAGTCTCTTTGTGAATGAACGATATTCTTAACAACCGAATTTTTCACGAGGAAAGCAAAAGAACCATTTGAATTTGCGAACGCTTTCAACATTAGCAATGTGATGAATTCCGATATGTCGAAATTTCCTTTACCGGTAATCGCCTCAATGCCGGAAGCATTTTTAATATTGGATTTCTTCGGCAAGTTGCGCGATTGTTTTATCGAAAGTCCGGTGTTGGTAACCCACGGCGGATTACCGAGAACAAGAACTTCATTGTCTCTGTGTCTCTTTGCAATATCGCCAAATGGAAAATGGAAGACGTTTTCTTGAATGAGTTTAATATCAACGTCCCGCTTTTCTAATGTTGAAATTCGTTCTTTTATTTCTGAAATGTAGGGTTCATATATTTCAATGCCATAAACTGATTTAATGGTTGGAAATGTTTCCAAGGCGGCAATGATAAAGTTTCCTCGTCCGCAAGCCGGTTCTACTAAAACCTCCGGTTTGATACCTGTTTCTTTTAGCCAGCGGCAAATTTGTCGTGCGAGTTTCAACGGTGTTTGAAAATCGCCGTATTCTGATTTATCCCGTGTTTTTATTTGCAAATCAATCATTGCCGATAATCCTCCTGATACCGTCAACAGTTTCATTCAATTCGACAATCCGTCCGTATTGCAGCCGCCATTGCAGAGCATTGGAAATCGTTAAATAACCCTGTTGCGGCGGTTGAATCAAAATCTTTTCGGCAAGTTGATTCAAGAGAATTTCATCTGCCGGTAAATTGCGTTCAAACAGAAAGGCAGCGATTTCTTCCGCATTAGCGTTGTTCTCAATAAGTTGCAGCAGCGATTTTGTTGTTTGATAATCTGCGGTTCGATTCTTTTCGATAAATGAACAATTCACGAAATTCAGGCGGGAAGTTTTTGTTTGCGGGTTGTCAACTTTATCATAGACAAAAAGTAAAAGATTGTATCCCAATCCGAAAATCTTTTGTTCTGCTGACTTGAAAGGACACGACGATTGCGGCTGCCGAATAGACGTTACTTTAATATCAGTGTTGATTTCCTGTGAGGGAAAATCAATACCTTTGGCAGAACTTCCGATAACGACCTCGTATTTATCAGAAAGTATATTTTGAAATTTATGCTCTACAAACGTTCCAACTGCCTTGCCATCTGTAATACCATAGAGTTCAGGATTATCAAAATTGCTTTCGCAGAGACAAAATTTCTTTGCCTCGTTAAGCATCAATGGAATAGTCATTATCGTTTTCATTGTTACATTATACTACGCTTCAATCTCTTCCACAATCACATTTTTTCCGAAGTCGGTATCTTCCATCGGCTTGCCGTCCTCGCCTAGTTGAACGTCCGCAACAGCCGTCTTGCGCTTCGCCGTCTCCACTAGAGCATTATACAACTCCTCGCGGTCGCAATCATTCACCCGCGCTACCGCCGTTGCAACCTCGCCGAGATAACGCAGGAAAATACTGCGCCGCTC
>WRCR01000405.1 GCA_009783865.1 Planctomycetaceae bacterium
AAGTGAAGGCGCGGCAGGACGAAAGAAATGCATCGAACAAGGGAACCGATTGGCAATTCACTACCGAAGACGCACGAATAAAACTCAAAAAACTGTATCCAAAATTTTAAGATTGGAAAGATAATAGTCCATCATACCAGAAAATCAACAAAAGGAAAGTATTTACTCGCACCCGCTGGACGCGGGCGGACAGTATCCGCTGGACAAACCTGATTTTTCCCATATAATACAGTTGTTATTCTTCCTTTTGTTTCGGAGGAATGTTTCAGTGTGTATCTATCGTACCAATGTACCAAAGAAAGGAAAAATTTTTCATGGTCAAATTGACTCTTCGAGAAAAGGAATCTATTCAGGATGCCGTCCGCCGATTCCGAAAACTCATCGAACGCAGCGGAATCAAAAAAGAAATGCGCCGCCGCGAACACTTTGAAAAACCCAGCGAAATAAAACGGCGTGCCCGACTGCGTGCCGCCCGCCGAAACGAGCATCTGCGGAAAATTGCTCAAAATCCGCGCCTTGCTGTGACGCAATAAAAGAAAAAAATCAACGCAAGCGTAGGATTGCTGTATCTCTGAAATACGCCTACGCTAACAATAATATCTCACAACCATTTTTCCTGACGGTACCAGTCCGCTGTCTGCTGTATTCTTTCCGCAAAAGAACATAACGGAACAAAGCCGAGTTCCTCCTCTGTTTTCTCCGGCGAAGCAATCCAATTCCGCAGCGACTCCAACGCTTTCGCCCAATCATACGGCTGGTCTTTGCCGGTCAACCGCTTGAGCATTTCATAATACGTGGAAACAGCAACAACTGCCATCGGCGGACAACGAAAACCAATCGTCCGTTTGCGTCCCAGTGCCTTACCTATTTCCCGTCCGACTTCCGATAATTTTCGTCCTGCTCCGTTAGAAGCAAGATAAATTCCTTGACCGGAAACCGTATCGTTTTCGGCAAAAAAAGGATTGTATCCTGAAAGCGTAATATATCCGCTGTCGGTCGTAATCCGTTGTCCTTTTTCAGCAGTGAGCATCAACAGCAGACACAAATCGGCAACGTGAATCCAGGAATATATCCGGTCAAACCAGCCGGGTATAGGACAGAAGCCCATTTTTCGGACAGTACGGAAAATTTCGAGGTTCATTTTGTCCCGCTCTCCGAAAACAATCCCCGGTCGCACTATCGAACACGGTAAGACGTTTGCCAATTCCGAAAGCGTGATTTCGGCGGCAAGTTTGCTGATGCCGTAGTACGAAATGGGTTTGCAGGCATCGGTTTCGGTTTTCGGCTTTCCTTTTTTTGACGGACCCATTGCAGCAAGCGAGGAAACATAAACGAAAACCGGCGGCGAACTTCGTTTCACGGTTTGCTGCAAGGCGGCAACGGCGAGGTTCTTTGTGCCGTCTTGATTCGCTTTGAGAAAGTCAGTAATGGTGTTTGCCCGCACGCGTCCTGCTAAATGAAATATCGTGCCGCAGTCCGCAACGGCTGACTTCAATGAATCCGGTTCATCTAGCGACCCGCGACAGAATTCGGGATTAAACGGTTTGAGCGGTTCGATATCAGAGGACTGCCGGACGAGACAGCGGACGGCACAACCCTTTTCGGTGAGTTGTTTAACGAGATGCCAGCCGACGAAGCCGGTCGTTCCGGTAACTAGGACGCGCATTTATGATATCAGTGATAATGGCAGTGTATGAGGGACACACCATTATAAAACATCTGTTGAGAATATACACTACTGCGGCAGACGCGGGTATTTAGCCGGTACTCTGGCTCAAACACTAGCAGCGGGTGATAACCGCCGGAATAACACCGCTTGAAAATTCCCACTATACCGTTATACTACAAACGTAGCACTGTCAATTCCTTCGCCTTTTCGGATAAAAGTTATGAAAACGTTTTACTTTTCCCTTCTCTTCGGGTTTTTTGTATTTGCCGGTATAAATACTGCTGCTGAGGCGCAAGTTAAAATCTCTCACCAGAATTGGTTTGAAAATACCTTCAAGGATTTGCGCGACCTCGTCCGCTCAAACCGCGATTTGAACTTGCTCACTTTTCCAAACGCCCGATTGGAAAAAGCAACGGAAGTAGGCGGTGCGCAATTCCTAACCGACGGCGAAATCGGAACTTACGGCGGCGAAGGACGCGTCAACATCAACGGCAAACCGTCCGTCATCGTTTATTATCTCGGCAAACCGCAGTCCATCAAGGAAATCCTGCTCTACTCCGGCAACATCGACAGCCGTTCTAATCAGGACTTTGAAATCCGTCTTGCAAACAATGAAAAAAATCCGGGCAAACTCCCTGCCTTTCCGAAAGATGCAACTTTCACCTCCGGCGATAAGATTCTCGGTTCCAACACCGGCGGATACTTGAGCAAGTTCTCCGACCCGACCGGCAAACCCGTCACCGGCGACCAGAAATACGACTGGGTCGAATTCCGCATTTGGCGGTCTTATCCATCCAAAGCCGGCGACCCTGCAAAAGGTGCAAGCAAAGCCGAGGGCTGGGCTTCCTTCCTCGAATTGCAGTTGCTCGCCGACCCGAATGACCCGACGCTGTTCAATTCCGAACAAGAACGGCAAAATTGGATGACAGCAAGAGAAGCAGAACGTTTCCGCCGGAAAGTGATAGCCGAAGTCGGTGAAGATATTCTGCTCGCCGCCGAAAATCCCGAATCTGTCAAAAGAGCAATAGACGACTTAACGAAAAGATTCGCCGGACAATATGACGGTAAAAAATACTCCGAACAATACGAAAAAATTTCGGCGGAATTAAAAGCCGCTTCACAAGGCATCGTGAAAAAATCCGAAGCAGAACAGACGAACTATTTCGCTCTTCTGAAAGAATTCGGCGAATTCCGAAAAGCGGCACTGTTGGCAAACCCGTTGTTGAAGTTTGAAAAACTTTTGTTCCGCCGCGCAAAAAATGCCGGTCTAACGGCAAATTGGATTAGCAACGCTTCCCGCGGAAAACACGATTACGGCAATGCACTTGCAACGGTTAACCCGCAGAACCCGCAAGGCGAAGCAGCAACGATTATCGAAGACCCGAATAAATCCTTTGTCGGCGATATTTGCCTGCACTGGGACGCTGACAAAATGCTGGTCACCGCATTGGCACAAGACAAAACGTGGCAAATTCACGAATTGCAGTTAAACGGCGAAGGCGGCTTGAAACAAATCACGCCGTCAGCGGGCAATGATATTGATAATGTCGAAGGACTTTATTCGCCGGATGGTGCAACGATTTTCATTTCAACCGCCAACATGATGGGTGTTCCCTGCATTGACGGAAGTTCACCGGTCGGCAACATTTACCGCTTGGAAAAAGACGGAAAAACAATCCGGCAGTTGACTTTCGAGCAAGACCAGGATTGGTGTCCGGTGCTGCTGCCGAATGGACGAATCCTGTATCTCCGCTGGGAATACATTGATACGCCGCATTATTTCACGCGGCTTCTTTTTCACATGAATCCCGACGGTACGAATCAAGTTGAGTTTTACGGCAGCAATTCGTTTTGGCCCAACAGTATGTTTTACGCCCGCAACATTCCGGGAAGTTCTACGAAGGTTGCGACCATCGTTTCGGGACATCACGGAACAGCAAGAGCGGGGGAACTTCTTTTGCTCGATGTTACGAAAGGTCGGCAGGAAGCAGACGGCGTAATTCAGCGGATACCGGGCTACGGCAAAAAAGTCGAACCGATAATTGCCGACCAACTCGTTGATGATTCGTGGCCCAAATTCCTGTTTCCTGCTCCGCTTGACGAAAATTATCTCATCGTTTCGG
>WRCR01000406.1 GCA_009783865.1 Planctomycetaceae bacterium
GAAACTTCAGCGGCAGCGTTTTACCGCCAAGCAAGTCCGCCGCAAAGGTCTCGCCTTTGAACCTGCGGATAATCCGTTCACGGTCGTCCGCCGGTGTCTCACCGGTGACGATGCCGCATTCGAGCCCAGTCAACCGTTCAAGTGTTTCTTTGATACGTTCAGCATGGGCTACCGATGCTCCAAAAATCAAAACGCTGTGCCGGTCTCTTGTTTGTGAAATGATTTCACGGCAGGCGGTTTCGACGTTATCCGCTGTATTCATCAACGCATCAACTTCAGCCGGGACGAACTCACCTGCTCTGATATGCAGTTCCGAACAGTTCACTTTATGCTTACCGGCTTTGCTTTTCAAGGGACATAAATATCCCTGTTCGATAAGTTCTCGAATACCGATTTCATAACATATCTCGTTGAGCAGACAGTCCTGTCCAACCAGTGAGCCGGTTTTCATACGGAACGGCGTAGCGGTCAAGCCGATGAGACGTACCCGCGGGTTGACCTTCTTCGCATCGCCGAGAAAGGTCTGATACATTCCCTCGCCGTCCGGCTGAATAAGATGCGCCTCGTCTATCAAAATCAAATCAAATTTATCCAACTCGCAGGCTTTCTTGTAGACGGATTGTATTCCGGCAACGATGACATTCTTGTTTGTTTCGCGGCTTTCCAGTGCATTTTGGATGATGCAGACAGATCCAAGATATATGTCGTTTGATGTGAATAGCGCGTGTCAGCGCAGTAATCGCGGATTAGCAGGAGTATGCGAAGTAGACATTGTGGAAACATACAATATCGCTGCACAGCCGCATGACGAAATCACTGCACATTTTACGAATATAGGTTGTGTAGAGGCAAAACATAGCATTCCTGTAGAAGAGTTCCGCATCTATGGCTTGTTGTGGACGGAGGGAAATCTGAAGTTCTATCGAAATGACAAAGAAATTTATCACTACATCGGCAAAACGCCCGCATTACCGATGATGCTGATTTTAACCCTTATGTATATGCCGGATGCGTGGAGCAGCTGGATAGCAGGAGGTAAATGGAACGACTTGCCGATAGTGCGAAAAAAGGACTGTACGCACTTTCCTGTGGAATTTCAGATTGATTGGGTAAAAGCGTGGCAATTTACGGACTTGCAATAAAAATTGAATCAATTCTTGGCAGCGTTTATTACAAAAGAAATAAGAATTACTAATAAGAATATCATATGAGCAGAATAAAAGAGGTTACGGCAATTATGCTGACACAAAATAGGAGACGGCATCGTCTCGTAAAGATGTCGATGCAATCGTTCTACGGTCAAACATATCCGCACCGAAGGCTGCTGATTGTTAATAGCGGTATTCCGATTTTTACGGAGGATAACCCGCCGCCTCCAAATGTAAAAGAAGTCGTAGTGGAGTATGACCCCAAGATGACTATCGGCGAGCTGCGGAACATCGGCTTGGAGCATTGTGAGACGGAACTTTTTATAGCGTGGGACGATGATGACTGGCGGCGGGAAGACTTTTTACAAACGATGGCTGATGCATATGAAGAGGGCATAGCCGTTTGTTTACGAAGATTGACCAACTACGACATGGCAAACAATAAAATCTATGTAATGGAAATGAAGGAAGGAACAGTGGCGTTGTCCTTACAGCCCAAAGACAGGCGAAGGTATCCGCATATCAGGTTTTGTGAAGGAGTATTCAAGAAGCAAGGACCTTACAAGATATTGGAGAACGACCCTCAGATTTTTGTGCGGTTTTGTCACGAAGATAATGTATGCGGAGGCGGAGTAATGAATTGGGATGGGTAATGATATGGTTTTGGTCAATGAAACCGTCTATGGACATAACGGTGAATGTTCTTCCTGCGGCGGAGCGGGACAGTTGGTGCTGGCACAGATTGTTCACCCCGGCGACGGTAAGACACGGGTAACGGAATATAAATACGACTGGTGCGGACGCAGAACACACACTCTCGGTGAAGAGGACGGCGAAGGCAATTCCGTACAGGTTCTTACTTACTACGATAACCTTGACCGTGCCGTTAAATCGGAGCAGTATCTTGTCAGTGAAAACAGTAAATCAATGCGTCTTCTTTCCCGCAGCGAATCATTAACCGATGCCCGCGGACGAACTTACAAAACGGTACGGTCCGCTGTAAATCCCAAGACCGGAGAAACGGAACACCGCCGCGAGTCACATTATTGGTTCGACGCGAAAGGACGCTCTGTCCGGCAGGCGGAACCGTCAACCGGAATTGTCAATGAAACCGTTTATGATTCGCTGGGATACCCAATAATGAGCAAGGTATCAGTCAATAAGACGCTCATCCGTTCTTCGGAGAACGTGTATGATAAAACCGGAAAGTTGCTTCATTCGATTGCCGGTGAAAAACAGAACGGCAGGAAAGGAATGCGCTATCGCTGCTCTTCACGGTGGTATGACGCTGCCGGACATCAGATTGCTTCGGCGTACAGTGCCGCTTCGGAAAAACCAGTGGAACGGACTAAACGTCCGCCGGAAAAGTCCGCACATCTCCGCTTATCTAAAACCATTTACGACAAGCGTACCGGTAGAATAGAGAAATCCATTGACGCTGCCGGTCGGGAACAGTTATCGCAGTTCGACCATCGCGGGAATGCCGTTAAATCCTTCCGAAAACGGACAGTTAAGTTTATTCGCGGAAAACGAACCTTTATATCAAATCCAGAGCAGGAACTGCTCGCCGAAACGGTCTATAATGTTGCTGGACAGATGACTGCACAGATTGATGCCCTCGGCAACAAAACGGAATTCGTCTATGATGCGTTTGGACGACAGATTGCCCGAATTGATGCTTTGGGAAATAAGACGCAGTTCGTCTATAATAATATCGGCGAACTGCTTGAACAGATTGACCCGCTGGGACGTTCAACTAAATTTGAATATGACAATTTCGGGCGCAGAGTCAAAACCATTCTGCCCTCCGAAAAAGACAAACCGAATCCGGTTCAGGAGACGGTCTACAACGCCCTCGGTCAGATTATTAAACAGATTGACCCTCTCGGACTTACTGTATCAATGGAATATAATAGCAGCGGACGAGTTATCAGGCAAACCGATGCCGAAGGCGGCGTGACGGTCTTTGCCTACAACGGGCAGGGACAACTCCTGTCGCTGACCGACCCGGTCGATAATACAACCTCGTATGAGTACGACGAGCAGGGACGGCAGGTAAAAGAAACCAATGCACTCGGTTTATCAAGGTACATTGAATATGCTGCCGGAAATGCCGTTGCGAAAAAGACGGATAGAAACGGACGCGTTACCGTCTTTGAATACGATGACTGGGGGCAGCGTACCGCCGAAAAGTGGTACAGCGGCGATGAATGCGTTAAGACCATAGCGTTTACATATAACGAAACCGGACAACTCGTTTCTGTTGACGACGGAATAACGAAATTCGATTACACCCGCGACGAAGACGGGCGCGAAGTCGCCGCTTCGGTACTTTTACCCGGTTTGAAGAATCCGATTGTATTTGAAACGGAATATGATATACTCGGGAGGAGAATTGATAGTATAATGAATGTTGATGCGAAGACAGAGATGCTCAATTCCTATACGTATTCCAAAACCGGTCAGATGTTGTCAATAACGCAGAATAACAAGCGTGTTGATTACGCTTATGATGCGGCGGGGCAGAGAACCTCGGCACGGCTTTTACAGAGCGGCAGAGAAGTTGTTTCTGTTTCGCAGAGTTATGACGCTGCCGGACACTTGAAAAACATCGTCCAGAAACACGGAAACCAAACGATTGCA
>WRCR01000407.1 GCA_009783865.1 Planctomycetaceae bacterium
AAGGGGAAACGCTGCTTCATGAAGCCCTTGACGGCGGCTATCGGGACGGTAAAGAATATCGTTCCTGGAGCGATGCCGTTGTCAAATACCTTATTTACGAAGGCGCAGATGTTAAAGCCGCAACTAAAACGGGCTACACTCCGCTCCATCGGGCGGCGGCAGACCAAAAGAGGATTGAAATCGTTAAATTGCTCGTCTACAAAGGAGCGGATGTTAATGCGAAAACCGATAGGAAATACACTCCGCTTCATCGGGCGGCTTCAAACAAGAACGTTGAAATCGTCAAGTTTCTCGTTTCCGAAGGGGGAGATGTAAATGCGAAAGACGATGAAGACAATACGCTGCTTCATTATCGGGGAATTTTTATTTCGCCTGTTGAGGTTGCCGAATTTTTTGTTTCCAAAGGGTTGGACGTTAATGCAAAAAACAAGCACTGTTCTACTCCGCTCCATGAGGCAGTAATCGATAGTTGGGGCGACACCCGATTAGCCGAATTTCTCATTTCCAAAGGAGCGGATATCAATGCAAAAGACGAAAACGGTCATACTCCGCTTGACGCAGCAAAGGAAAAAGGAAAAGATTCGATGGTAGAATTTCTTTCGGGTGTGAAATAGGGATTACAATAATATCAGGGACGCGGAAAGCGTTTTATAGATTAAGGAACATGTATGATGAGCAGCACCATTTACGAACAAAAAGGTAAAACATGTAAGTATGACCGTACTGCATGCCGGATAAAGTGCAGCGGCGTAATTCTCGTTCTCGTTCTCGTTGTTGTTGCGCTGCTGTCGCTGTCGGTATATGCTTTCGCCCGCTATATGCTTGCAGAACGCAAAGGTCAGAATTATTCTCTCCGGCATCGGCAGGCGCGCTATCTTGCCGAATCCGGCGTAGAATATCTGCGGATTTTCTTGATGAAAGAACAGACCGTCATTCAGGAACTCGGCGGACTTTACGACAACGAAATTGAATTCAAAGGTCACATCGTAACCGACGGTACAATTCCAATGACCGGACAAGGTGCCGGTTTGAGCCGCAGCATACAAGGAGTACCTGACCCGCAGGACATAGGAAGTTTTACCGTTATTTCACCGGCACTTGCCGACGACGATTTAATGACCGGCGAGTATTACCGCTATGGATTGGAAGATGAGTCCTCAAAAGCAAATCTGCGCTGGATTCTGCAAACGGAAATACAGCAGCCCGGAATGGGAAAAGCAATGTTGATGCGGTTGCCGGGCGTGACGGATGAAATTGCGGATTCAATTCTCGATTGGATGGACGAGGACTCCGACCCGCGGGAAAACGGCGCAGAAGACGAATACTATGCCGGTCTTGACCCGCCGTATTACCCCCGCAACGGACTGCCGGATTCGTTGGATGAATTACTGCTTGTCAGAGGTATTACTCCAAAACTGCTATACGGCTGTGATTGGAACCGCAACGGAATAATCGATTTAGGCGAACCTTCAGAAACCTCGTTGAAAGAGTTCGAGATTTCGGACGGTTCGTTAAATCTCGGTATTATTTCGTATCTGACGCTTGACAGCCGGGAGTCAATGGCAACTTCGGAAGGACTAGCAAAAATCAACGTGAACATGGACGACCTCGAAGAACTTCGTGAATTGCTGACAGAACGGTTCGAAAACGAGGAATGGGTTAATTACATCATTTCATATCGGCAGCAGCAATCATCGTCATCAAGCAGTGCAGCATCGAGCAGCATATTGAGCGGTCTTTCGGGCGGCGGTGCGGGCGGTTCTTCAAGCGGCACGAAAATCAATTCGCTTCTTGACCTTGTACAGACGGATTCGACTCAAACCGAAACGCAGATGTTGGAACAGGCGGCGGAAAATCAAGACCCGAATCTAACCCTGAATCAAAATCAGAATCAAGACCAGAATCAAAATCAGTTGGGTACTTCGCCGTTTTCCAATGACCCGAAGGAAATGAACGAGTATCTGCCGCAGTTGTATGATAATCTGACAATCAGCGATACCCCTGTCTCCGGCAGAATCAATATCAATACGGCTTCGCGGACGGTGTTGGAGATGTTTCTCAATCGGGACGATGATTTATCAGCAGCGGTTGAACTGTTAGGAACGGCAACAGATACGGCAAATGAGACGGGAGCCGCTTTGGGAACTACAAACGCAACCTCGTTCAGTTCGGTTGATGCAGAAGCGATAGTTGAAGGCATTTTGGCGGAACGGATTCGGGACCCGCAGGAAGGCGACCCGATTGAGATGAATTATCCGTTTTGGGTTTATACTCACGGCATTGTAGAGGATTTGGAAACGATGAAAAAGTTAGAACCGTATTTTTGCTGCCGCGGTTCTGTGTATAAGGCGAATGTTATCGGAAGATTCGATGAGAATTCACCGGTTATCCGTTTGGAAGTTTGGCTGGACGCTTCCGAAGTAGCCAAGCCCGCTAAAGTCGTACGGATTCGGGAATTAACCGAGTTAGGTCCTGGTTATTCTGCGGAAGTTCTAGGCGCAGACCAATACAGCCGAGAACAGATTGCCCGGTAAAATACCAGGTAAAAACTGATATAATGAGCGAAAATTGTATAACCGAACATACTGACGGCGTTGTGCTTTCCGTGAAGGCGCAGCCGAACTCGAAAAAGAATGAAGTGCGCGGAATTCAAAACGGTGCCTTGAAGGTTTGCGTCACACAAGTTGCCGAAAAAGGAAAAGCGAACAAAGCGGTCATCAAAGAATTATCGAAATTTTTCGGACTGCGGACTTCGCAGTTTGAATTAATCAGCGGTGAAACCTCGCCGCAAAAGAAATTTTTAATCCGCAATACAGATATACAAACGCTGCATCGGAAACTACAGGAAATAATTGACAATACCGAATCGAACAATGATGAATAATCTGATAAATAATCTGAAGAATAAACTGAAAAACATCTTGCCGGAAAATTTCGTGAATGTACTCCGTTTCATCGGTTTGTGGGGCGGCATTGCGTTTGCGTTCTTCATAACCGTTTTGTTTATTGCGGTTCTGTTTCGGCAGAACGACGGTCTGTTTTTGCCGAATTTCGTTCTCGATTTCTTCGCCTTTGTTCTGCTGCTGCTTCTCGGCGGCGGACTGATGTTTTATCTGCGCCGAAGCGGTTATCAGGTTCAGGTCTTATACTTTATTCTTTTGGGGTTCATTGCGCCGTTTCCGTATTTCATTATCTATACTTACCTTATTCTGCTGCTGGACTTTGCGTTCTTTCTGCTGAAGGTTCCCGACGCTAAGAGAAGTGATGCTGTCGCCAAGAATGAATACCTTGAAAGCGGTGAAGATATTATAGATGAAAACGTTACGCAGCAGTTGACCCGCTCCAAGACCCCCGACGGCAAAGAACGGATTGAAGGAATCTGTCTTGCGGAATTCGAGGACGGTCAGCAAACGGTGAGCGTGCATGTTCCGTTTTGTCCGCCGTTTGCCAAAGAACCGATTGTCGAAGCGTATCTTATTGAGGTAGCGGATGCAGCGGTGTCGGTCGCACAATCGCAGGTCTTCGGCGTGCGGTTTGAAATTAAACGCAAAAGTAAAACACCGGCAGATGCGGTACGCTTCGGTTTCGTTGCGGAGTAGGAGATACGGGCTCTATTAGCGTAGGCGTATTTCGGAAATACAGTAATCCGGCGTTACCTTTTCAAGAACCCGTATTCGTACACTTTCGGTTCAATTTTCTCCGCCAATGTTTTCAATGCCGCACGCAAATCGGCAATGAGTTCATTGTGCGTTTCGTCTTCGGAACTGTTGTTCATCTTGC
>WRCR01000408.1 GCA_009783865.1 Planctomycetaceae bacterium
GATGTTCGGGAACTTGGCAACGTGTTAGAACGTGAGAAAGCATCGGCGGGAATTCTCATTACTCTTGAAACGCCGACAAAGCCAATGTTGGACGAAGCGGCAAGGACTGGAACGCTGCCGAATCCGCCGGGGTTGAAATTGACGGCGAAATTTCCGAAGTTGCAAATCGTGACAATACAGGAAGTAATGGACGGCGTGAAAATGAATCTGCCGCTTGCCGAAGAGGTTTTCAAATCAGCGAAGAGAGCCGGCAGAAGAGGAAAGAATAGAGAGTGAAAGAGAACCCGGAACGACATATTACAGAACATTTTACGGAACAGCGTTGTTCAATTTGCGGAAAGCAATTCTCCGAAAGCAGCAGCGGATGGCTGCCGTTCTGTTCCGCAAGATGCAAACAAATTGATGTAGCGCGCTGGCTCAACGAATTCTATGCACTGTCCATCGAGCGGGAAGAAAATTATAACCCTGATACCGAAGACGTAAAATGAATCTGAAACTTATTGCCTGCGAATTACTGCTGCGTGAATTTTGTTTTGCCGCTGTCCGCTCGCCGCATCGGGTTGATATAGAGTTTTTGCCTAAAGGACTTCACGATGCCGGCGGAAAAAAGATGTCCGAAAAAATCGGCGAAGCAGTTGCTGCTGCTGATGCACTTGCAGTTCAACAACATTACGATGCAATACTTCTCGGCTATGGTTTGTGCAGCGGCGGAACGACCGGCTTCACTACAAAGAACGTTCCGCTGGTATTGCCGCGGGCACATGATTGTGTCACGCTGTTTCTCGGAAGCCGTCAGAGGTATCAAACGCTTTTCAATGAAAATCCGGGTACATATTTCAAGACCATCGGCTGGATTGAACGCGGCAATGGTATAATGCAGGGTATTCCGATTGCCTTGGCGGAACAGTGCGGCATAACCGGTACGCTGGATTCGTTCATCGAAAAATACGGTGAGAAAAACGCCCGCTATCTTTGGGAACAGTTGACCGGTCTGCATCATTACTCCAAAATGAAATTCATTAAGACCGGTGTTGAACCGAATGATTCTTTTGAAAAGACGGCAGAGAGCGAAGCCGCTGAAAAAGGGTGGACGTATGAAAAAATCGACGGCGACCTTTGTTTGATTCAGCAACTTCTGAACGGCGAATGGAACGAAAAGGACTTCCTCGTCGTACCGCCGGGCAGGAAAATTGAAATGTCGCTGGATGATGATATTGTGAGATGTGTTTAGCGTGTGGTTTAACGAACCCGCCACCCCCGCTTTCGCGGGAATGACGAAAGCAAATTCCACTGCACGCTAAACGGATTACTTCGTTACTTCTCAATCAATTTTACCGCTTCGTCGTTCAGCGGCATAACGTAGAAGTTGTTGAACAAGCAGCCCTGACTTCCGCCGCCGTGAAGTTGCAAACCGATGAAACCTTCGAAGCCGTAAGTCGGCGTTTCGTCAATAACGTTCATCACTTGCCAGCCGTTCAGGAAGGTCGAGATACGCGGACCCACTGCAACTGTTCCGATGTTGTTCCATTCTTTGACATTTGTTGCCTTCTTTGACATTTCCTGCGTTTGTTCGGTTTTCTGAACCCAGCCGCGCCCTTGTACTTCCCAGAGATTGGCGTTCACGGCGTTCCCTTCGGCTATTTCACATTGGAATCCCTTGAGCCAATATGTTTTATACGGTTTATTAACATGTTTTTTGACACCGCTTTCGTCCTCTTGAAGTTCTTTTTCGGAAAGCAGAGCATCTTGAGACCGGAAGTACAAACCGCTGTTGCCTTTTTCCATCTTGAATGAAACCTTAGCGGCAAAGTCCTTATACTTCGTTTTCGTAACAACGATTCCATCCCGCGGTTCTTTGTCGGGGGTCTTGCCGCACCAAACGCCGTCATCCTGAATCGTCCATTCGCCGACCGGTTTGATTTCGATGTCTTCGTTAATCTTCCCGTTAGCATAGAGCGGTATCCAGGGAGTTGCGGGCAACTCTTTCAGCATAATGTTTTTCCAGCGGACTTGTCCGGTATTGCCGGAATGAACTTGAAAGCCGAAGATGCCTTCATTCGTTTCAATATCGAAGAAGTCAACGATTTTTTCGCCGTTGAGCCAGGTCTTGATGGATGGTCCAACGCATTGAATCGTGATGGAATTCCATTCACCTTTTTTCTCTGCCTTGTTGATTTTTTCTTGCAGTTCATCGGTCTTGTCGACTAAAAAGCGATTGCGGCGATGTTCATCATAAACATTGGCGGTTTGGGCACCGGTTGCCATTTCGCATTGATAGCCGACGAGAATATCCCGACCGTCTTTGGTGATGAAGTCAGAACGGAATTGTACGCCGGAGTTGCACTCGATGTCGAATTTGAAATCGAACTTCATAATGAAGTTGGAATACTTTTTCGAAGTGCAGAGGAAGGTATTGGTGCCGGGTCCCCGTTTTCCGACAAGTTCGCCGTTTTCAACGGTGAAGGTTGCGTCGCCGCCCCGTTTGATGAAGCCGGCAATCTCCTTTCCGTTTTCCGTCCAGGACGTGCCGTCTGGAGCGGTGAATAGTTTGACAAAGCCGTCTTGGGCGAAAACGTTAATCGAAAGACAGCACAATAAAACGGACACAATGGAACAGAAGCGCATTGAAAACTCCTTGGTGTTAGTGAAGTGGAAACTTGATACAGCGGTATTGTATCACGTTATTTTCCGGTTTTCAAGACGGCAATCCAGTGCTTTTCCATAAATCGGGAAGCGGGGCGGTTAACGACACCGTTTCTTTGTTGCCGGGACCGCAAAACGAAATACTCCGTGAATGAAGTGCGATTTCCCGCTGCCGCTCATCGTCAAAGTGTTCTCCAAATGGAATCTCCGAACCGTAAGTTGCGTCGCCTAGTATCGGAAAGCCGAATACCGATAATTGAAGCCGAATTTGATGCATCCTGCCGGTTTCGAGTTTGATTTCAAGCAGCGTGAACGGTTTAGCGTCCAATTCAAAATGCTTGAGAACCTTGTAATGCAGAATTGCTTCGCGGGCATCCGGCTGTATCGGCGGGACAACTTCAGCCAACGCCTTGTCCGGTACTTTGCGGATATAATTACGTAGCGTTCCCTGTTTTTCCTGAACGGAACCGGAAACAACCGCCCAATAGGTCTTTGCAATCTGCCGGGCTTCAAACTGTTCCGAAAGAAAGCGCGTTGTCCGTGAGTCCTTGCCGAATAAAATCACGCCGGATACCGGTCTATCCAAACGATGCGGCACACCAAGATAATTGACGGTGTGTTCTTCGGTTTGCGTCAGATATTCTTTCACGCGGACAGTCAGCGAATCAATTCCGGGCGGTGCCTGCGTCAGTATTCCTGCGGGTTTGTTGACGGCTAAACAACGGGAGGTTTCGTATAAAACGTCAATCATCAATTATTTTTCATCCGGTTTCACCAGCGGCTCAATTATCGGCTCTTCAATGTTTTTGTCGTACAATTTTGCAGCGTCATCGGGTTCGCTTTCCGCCGGTGCAGCGGCCTTGATATGCGATTTCTCTTCGCCGACAAACTTTGCGAAAGGACCGCCGCCGATGTCGGGTGCCGAAGCCGGTTTATCCGAATCCGCCGCCTTGTTTTGTGTGCCGTTTGAAATATAACGGTCTTGAAACGTCTTCAATTCCTGCAAAAGTTTTGCCGAGAGATTGTCCGTGTTTTCCGTCTTCGGATTGCCGCTGACCATCGAACCGACGGCCGGATACAAAACGATGTTTGCCGCTATGCACAGTATAAAAATGAGTCCGGCGGATA
>WRCR01000409.1 GCA_009783865.1 Planctomycetaceae bacterium
AGTATACTCCAAAAAATATTGCGGGATATAGTCCTTTGTTAAAATTGTCGGCTAAAACTTGCCGGTTTCTTTGCCGTAGTTGTCGTAAATGCCGCGGTCGGTTTTGAAACGCAGTACTGTCATTGTCGGCGAATCCACACCGTCAGGAAAATGTTCTACGAACTCGTCCCGCCAGATTTTTCGGCGCGAAGCCGAATCGCTTAATAATTCAACACTGCCGTACAGCCGGAATTCCGTCATTGATTCCATATCGTATCCGTAAATGACGGCTTTCGGATTATTTCGGAATTGAACCGTTTTGGGCGAATCAGTTCCGGTGGCAAACCAGATGGCATCGGTATCATCGTTGGCGGCAACAAGCAGCACTCGCACATCGGGATAACCATCGATACCAAACGTTGCCAGTGAAACAAACGGATTCTTTGCGAGGACTTGAAGGACACGTGATTTTGCCTCTGCGGCATCAAGAACTTTTGGATTCATGTTTTCCTCTTTGTAATGAGTAGTGAAATTTGTAATGAGCAGCGAAATTAACTCGTTCATTGTATCACAAAATACACTGAATAACAATTCCTTGCAAACGAAAAAATCAGAACCGCCGAACAACAAGCCCTGACTCGAAAAATTTTTGCAAAGCCGAACCCCTAAAAAACAAGGTGCCAATACCCCTCTTTTACCTGAACTACCTGATTTAACACTGTTTTATCCATTTTAATATTTTCTCTTTGAGTGCAGCAGAGCCGCAAGTGTAAGCGGTTGTATTGTTTTTGGGGCTGCCGAAACTTGCGGACAACCTGCGCAAATGATAGCACACCCGTTAACCTTGGCAAGAGCAAAAAGTGCCGCTTTGAGCAGCGAGAACAGAGCGGCGGTGCGCAAGCAACGTTATTCAGCCGGTACTCCGGCTTCTTCCCCCCGTTTTTCCGAAAAATCCGAAATTTCGTTAAATTCGGTTTAATCTATACCGCCGGAATTACCGATATAGGAGTATCCCCTTGTACGGAAATCAATCCGTTTGCGCAAATCCGCAATGGAATGGAGAAATGAAAATGACAGACAAAAAAACAATTCAAAAACGGCGTGTTTTCGCTACAGTTGCCTTTCTTGCCTTGACCGGCGGAATTGCTTCGCAACTCCTTGCCGATGAAGTACTTGCGCAGATTCCTATTGCACAAGGAACTATTGGAAATCCTGCGCAGACAGCAGTTGCGGCTCCATCGGCAGTTCAACCGGTTGCTCAAGCAGTGGTACCAATCAATGAGCAAAAAGACCTCGATACCGCAATGGCGGCGGCAAAGGCACAAAAGAAATTACTTTTCGTCCATTTTTACGGGAGTAATTGTCCCCCGTGCAAAGCAATGGATGCCGAGGTCTTTCCCGACCCTAGGGTCATTGCCGGTCTGAACCAGCATTTCGTTTTCGTGAAAATTGATACCGGACAACATCCGGAACTCGTGAAACAGTTCGACATCAAAGCGATTCCTACCGACCTTGTTCTCGATGAAAATTGGAAAGTAATCGACAAACGACAAGGCGGCATCAGTGCTGACAGATTTTGTCAATATATCGACTACTTGCTAATGACCGCCGGCAAGGCGGCAAAACAACCGATACAACCGGTGACACAGTCGCCGGCTCCCGTTGTTGCTTCTGCTCCAGTTGCTACGGCACCAATTGCAACAGTTCCTGCTGCTCCGGCACCGGCGGTGTTGAACGACCCGTTCTTGCAACAGCAAGTGCAGCAGCCGGTGCAACAGCCCGTACAACAACCGCCGCAACAAATTGTACAGCAGCCGATACAACACCCCGTTCAACAACCGATACAGCAGCCAGTTGAAGTTGCGAAGAACACAAATCCAATGCGAACAGCGGAACCGGCTGCACCGGCTCCAGCACCGGCGGTTGCAACAGTGCCTGTTACCGCAGCAGCGGCACCGATGCCGACTCCCGCACCGTTAGTCCTGCCGGAAAATTGCGAACCGGTTAAACCTTCAATGGTTGAATTGCAACTTGCTCTTGACGGATATTGTCCCGTTGTGTTGACAAATGAAGAACGCTGGGCGCAGGGCGACCCGCAATTCTACGCTATGTTTCAGGGCTTGGTATATCACTTCTCCAGCGAGAAGGCGATGCAGACCTTCGTTGAAAATCCGCTGAAATTCGCACCGGCGATAAAAGGTGAAGACATCGTCTTTCTCGTTGAGCGAAACAAAAAGAACATTGGTTCACGAAAATTCGGCGCATGGTTTGAAGGCAGAGTATATCTGTTCTCCTGTCAGGAAACCTTGAACGTATTTGCTGCTAAACCGGAACATTACGCCGCTTTGGCAAAACAGCAGGAAACAGTAATCAGTGCTTCATTGAACACAGTGCAGCGATGAATACTGGGTTGCGATAAAAAATTGACCAAAAGAGGCGGGGGTTTCAGCCCCCGCTTTTTTATCGGCGGACCCAAATTTTTACACTTTCCCGTAGTATTTTGTCATGCGCTGTGGTATAATGCAAGGTGCGATATAATTAAATTTCAATCCTTAACAACATTGCCATCATTCTATACCAATGCGTACTATTTTGATTCTGTTGTTGCTTTTCGTTCCTTTCGTCGCCTTCGCTGATGAAGCGCAGCGGGAATGGAAGGACGCTTCCGGCAGCGTTTTAGCCAAAGGCGAATTCGTTTCTCTGATGGACGGCGAGGTCTGCATTATGACTCCCGAAGGAACCGGTAAAACGATTCCGCTTACCAAACTCTCCGCCGCTGACCGGAAGTTTGCCGAGAACAACGGCGAAGACCTCAACAAGATTGAAGGCAAAATGCCGGAGGTCGAAGAAATCGGCATCACTAGAACGAAAGAACGGACTGCTCCGCAAGCACCGACGATGTCGAACCCGACAAACACCGCTCTTACTTCTGCAACGGGACAAGCGGCAAATCCTGATATTGACTCCGCTGTCGATGTACTTTCGGAATCGGAAAGCGGTACACCGGATATAGTCGCAGGTCGCGGCGACATTCAGCAGAAAGTCAAAGACGAAAAAGATAAATACGCCGGTCAGAAGCGGGTCATCATGTTCGACTTTGAATCGCTTTGGGATGCCGAAATGGAAGGGCAATACGGAAAAATCATGAGCGATATGTTCTGGCGGAAATTCAATCGGGAAAAGGGATTCATCATTCCCGAATCGATGCACGATGTCCGCAGCATCTGCGAAATGAGCAATGTCAAACCGAATCCCGGCACCCCAATAGAACAGATGAAAGAATGGGTGACGAAGACCTTCAATTCCGACATCGGCATCTGGGGAAAGATTGAACGCGTTGATAAAGACGTAATGGAGATTTACGATTTCTGGCTCAAGGTAGTCGATTTTTCCGTTGAACCGCCGAATGTTATTTACGAGGTCAACAATGTACGGACGGAGGCGGTCAGCGAAATCCCCGGTGTCTTCGTGCTTGCTGCTATGGAAAAGATTTACAACAAGCAGGCGAGAACGGCTGAAGAAAAAGCCGACATTGAAGCAAATTGGGAAAAGAACCCGAATCTGATGGAAGGCGGCGACTTTGAAAAAGTCAGAAACGGTATTCCGGTCGGCTGGGAAACCCGCTGCGCACAGCACCGTGAACCCATCGGTCGGCTTGTCAAAGTTGTTCCAGACCCTGATAAGCCCGGCAATCATTATCTTCATACGAATTTCGATGCCGTCATCGGTGATGGTTTCGGCTTGATGTATTACAGCAAGCCGTTTCCGATTGAAGAGGGCGCAACATACCGA
>WRCR01000410.1 GCA_009783865.1 Planctomycetaceae bacterium
ATGGAAGAATTGGTGACGACCGCCGTATTCCGGTGCGATACGATTGATTTGTCCGTTGCATTTCATTCTTGACGAAAAAACACCGTCGCGGGCATCGAGATAGGAAGTACAACGGAAAATCAGTTTCGGTGCATACTCGATGTTCTGTGCAGGAACTTCGAGAGTCGGCTTCTTCGGAATGAACGATTCAGTTGATGTCCACCAGCGCACACCGACTGCGTCTTCAAGAAATGTGTTGACCGCATAAAGTGTTCCCCGCTGCGGATGACCAACGAAAATAATGTCTTTACCGACTGTCTTGATGACAATACCATCGTAAGGAATTTTCGTAATGTCGAGTTGCGGCAGCAATTCCTTGAGCCGCTTGGAATTTCCGATGAGGAGTTGCGGCTTCGTACCGTCAACTTCTGACTCTTTGACAATGACGAAGTCGGCACCCGTTACAGCATCGAGATGCTGTTTGAGTTCTTTCGCGGCGGTTTGTTCCACTGCCGTCGGTTCGGCAGGAAGGACAATGACGTACTCCGTTTTACCGTCTTTCGACAAGATAAGTGATTCTGCCGCCGAAACGGCAATAAACGAAAAAAGCATTGCGAGAATGAACAAGGAGTATCTCATGGCATGATTGGTAAAAATGATTCAAAACAAAGAGGCAATACGCTAACCACCGGACGAAATTATAGCACTGCCCCGCTTGACTTACAATGAAACAGCGTGATTTTTTTCGCACTCTTGCAGCGTACAGAAAAGTACGGCATAATACATACACAAATTACTGCTTTATCATCACACTGAAAATGCCATGGAAACCAGAATCGTTTTGATGATAGTTTATTCGACGCTTATTCTGCCGATACTAATTTTTTTGATTATCTATTACGGTGAAAAATGGCGGGGACTCTGGATAGAAACACGAAATCAAGATGCCGAAGCATTTGACGTACAACCAACGTTTGATACGGTGTACCGCGAATCGCAGAATCCGTTGTGGATACACATTTTGATAATTGTCATCATATTGTCGATACAAGTGTTGGTGCCTCCAGCCGCCGGGTTTGATTTGTACTCAATACTGTTAATTCCCGGATTGTTTGTCGTATTGTCTTTTCTGCTCGGAGGTCTATACATGAAAGTCAGAGAGCAGTCCGTTGATGTGAGAATGGGAGTACTGCGTTTCCGCCTCCTGCGTATCTCTCTCGATTCCATTTTGTCCGTCGAGGTTGCGGCGTTCCGTCCAATGCGGGACTTCGGCGGCTGGGGCATAAAACGAGGTTGGAGCAAAACCTTTAGAGGCGTTCAGGGATATTTCTTGAGCGGTACCCGCGGCGTTCTCATTCAAAATAAAAACGGCAAGAAATATCTGCTCGGTTCAGATACACCGGAACGCCTTGCCGCCGTCATTCGTTCACGAATTGAAAAATGTCCCAACCATAAGGTAGAAGAGTTGGTTGTCAACGAAAGTGAGTATGAAAAGGCATTAAACGCAAAGAAAGAAGCAAAACAAGAAAAGATTTTAATGTGGAGTATGGGCTTTGTGATTTTAAGTATTTTTGTTGTAATGTTTGCAGTTGTCGGATTGCTGTTTTGGGGAGAAAAGGAACCTACGGTAAAGATTACTGATAACGGTGTTCAAATCAGCAGCATGTACGGGGTGAAAATTGATTTTACAGAGATAGCCGACATTTCCCTGATAAATAATACGATAAGCAGTATTGGACTTACAATGAGAACGAATGGCTTAGGCACCGGCAGCACTCAAAAGGGATATTTTCAGTCAAACAAGCACGGAAGTGTTTTGCTTTTTACGAAGACAAATTCCTCACCGACAATACATATTAAACGTGAGGGCAAGGAAGATGTCTTTTTGAATTTTCGCAACAACGAGACGACAAAAACACTTTACAACGACTTGAAAACAGCGTTTGAGAGATAGACATGAATTGACAATTCCGCTCTTCCGGCATACACTATCAGCAACATGAAATCCATTATCCTTCTTTCCGGTCGTCTTGACAGTATGCTTGCGGCGAAGATATTGCAGCAGCAAAACGCCGAAGTTATCGGTCTGCATATTGTCACGCCGTTTCATGATAATTCCATTCAAGCCGCCGCTGTTGCCGAAGAACTCGGGATCGAACTGGTAATACACACCGCCGCTGACGATTATATTCAACTGGTCGCAAAACCGAAATGGGGATACGGCAGCGTTGTAAATCCCTGTATCGACTGCCGAATTGAAATGCTCCGAATTGCAAAGACGCTGATGGAAGAACGCAATGCTGATTTCATTGCAACCGGCGAAATCGTAGGACAGAAGCCGCACTGCCAAATGAAACACCAACTCGAATTGATTGAGCGGGAAGCGCGATTAACCGGTTATCTTGTGCGTCCGCTTTCGGCGCAACTTCTTTCGCCTTCCGAACCGGAATTGCAGGGGATTCTCGACCGCTCGAAACTTTTCCGTTATACCGGTCATTGCAAACGAAAACTTGCGGCAAGAGCGAAAAAATTAGGAATAAAAATCCCGCAAAACACCGCCAACTGTCTCTTGTGCGAAAAATCCTACGCCCCGAAACTTCGCGACTTGCTGAAGCATGAACCGCAGCCGGATTCCTGCGACATCGCTCTTTTGAATGCCGGTCGGCAAATCCGCATATCGCCGAATTTGAAAGCCGTTGTCGCCCGCAATCAGCAGCATTGCGAACAACTTGCCGAACTTTTTGAGAGCGGCAATGCTCCTGCTTCGATGCTTTTTGTTCCGAAAAATTTCAATGCTCCGACTTGTTTGTTGATTGGTCTCGGCACGATTGAAAACGACACGGAACGCTTAATGAAGTTAGCCGGTGCGCTGATTTTACGGTTCACGAATCCGGCAAAATACGCAGGCATCTCACCGGAAATCATCGTCCGCATGAACGGCGGAGAAAGGGTTTTCACTGCCGCTCCTGATGAATCGGCAAATGAGTACAAGGTTATTATTTGATTTTCGTCTTCAATTTATCTTCGCTTGGACCTTGTTGCCGTTCTCTTTTCATCTCGTTTTTCGCTTCAACACCGCGGCGTTCATTTTCTTCCATATCCTTGAGCGTAACCTTTGAGTCCATTGAATGACGCGCTCTTTTCGCCCTCAACTCTTCGGGGTCGGCATCCTTCACTTTTTTCAGAACGAAGTCATCGTAGTCAACCGTTCCCGCACCCATATAAGCGTAAAGCATCACGCGCCCTAATTTCGGTGAAAAACGGGTATGGCGCGGCGTGAATTCCTGCGAATACTCAACCCAGGTACCAGCTCTGGCAATTTCTTTCGGATTCGGAGGACCGGAAATAGGTGTCTCCATGTGATTCTGCTGACTGCGGTACACTTCACGGGTCTGCTGTCCGATTTTATCTGTAAAGCCCTCTTTCAAAGCGTCCGCCGTCGGTTTGAAACTCGTGTCAATAACATCATAGCACTTGATAAACGTGATGGCGTTACATCCTTTCGACTTCCGATAGCGGTACTCAATTCGGTATGTTGCGCCCTCTTCAATCGGAAACGGCTTGCTGTAATACATCAAGCCGAAACCATCGCCGATTTCGGCATCAAAATTCGTATGAAGATAATGATTACCGGGCTTATCAGGGTCGGGAACAACTTTGACAAGCCGACCTATCGGTTCACGGTGTTGAGCGCAGCGGGTTTCCCAGCCGACCGGAATACCGTTTCTGACTTTTTCAAAATCGCCGCCTTCCATCAGATTCG
>WRCR01000411.1 GCA_009783865.1 Planctomycetaceae bacterium
AAGAATGACCGCCGTCAAAAATTGTCAACCTTGTATTGCCGGAAATCCGCCGAAATAAAACCGGCATACTTCCGTACAACGGGTCGGTTTCCGTTTCCGCTTTTAATTTTTCCGGTACTTTCCGCTCTGTGCAGAAATACTGCATTTCCGCATCGCTAATGCGTTTATCCGGCGCGGCAAGCAGATTAAATGCCTTAATTGAATGAGAAACCGGAACACTGCCGGTATGTCCATCATGAATACCGTGATTTATATCAAGCGGAACATACACCGCATTATGAATTTTCGTATTTGCGGAACGAATGAGATATTGTTTATCAACTTCCTCACTTGTGCCGGGTTTTCCGCCGCAGCACTTTACGATGTTGTCAGCATAATGCAGTTTCTTTGCTGAGGTTTCGTAATACCAATCCTTCAAGTCGGTAATGCCGCACCATGCGGAAACACCTGCCCAGATTTCGGGGTGTCGTCCAGCCATCAGCAGCGAACCATAACCGCCGCCGGAACCGCCCATAAGGTAAATCCGGTTTTTGTCAATTTTTGTGCGTTTTTTCATATATTCGACTGCCGCAACAATATCAGCAACGGCAAGTTCAGAACCGCAGCCCTGCGGAGTTGTGTTCGGACCGCGAAAATTCGGGGCGATTAACGCCCATTTTTTTTCGATACACCATGAAGCCCGGCTTTGAGCGGGCTGCCGATAGTCACCGCCCCAGGTGTGAAGCGTCACAAGAAGCGGAACCGGCTCCGCACTTTCCGGTATGTAAATAACTGCGGGTTGAAGAGAATTATCTATCGGAGAAGGATATTGAACTGTCCGCATTTTCTCATCCCACCCTTTCGGTGCCGGTTCATCGCTTTTTGATTCAGCGGTTGCCGCCAGCGAAAACACCAAACCGGCAAGAACCGGCATAAGAACTATTTTTTTCACAGCATTCATTTCGCCCAAAACCTCCTCATGTCAATATGTCAATGGTGCCGAAAATCGGACAACGCCGAATATTTTACCGCTTTTCACTTGGATTTCAACTCAAAATTGAAAGTATTTTTTCCGGCAACAACATCGGCGGTTAAACCGGATGCATTAGCGTTATTATACTTTACCGGAATAACGGATATGTTGGGAATCTCAACTGAAATTCCTTTCTCTCGGTCTGCAAGTTCTTTCGCCGTCGGTTCGCGAGAAGGCACCTCTTTAAGAATGGAAACTATGTACTTGCCGGCTTTTGCACCGGCATTAGATTTGCCGCCATTGGAGGCGGTCAGTTTATAAACGCCATTATCATCTGTCCTGCCGTATGCTGCTTTACCGGCAGAATCATCAACCGGTATAAATGTCAGCACGGCATCCGCGCAGGGTTGACCATCCAGCGTTACAGTTCCTTCAACAGTTTCTACCCGAAACGGAGAATCAGAACAACCGGTGAAAGACAGCATAAAACATACACAAATAAAATACTTGATTTTAGACATAATAGTAATGAGTGTAAAATGATATTTCGTTGTAAGGATTAAATCGGTTATGGTGCAGTACTTTCTCCGCCGCGGGCAGTACCTAAGGCACCCCATACGCCCCAAGGCGAGGGTCCCGTAAAACGAAACCAGGGCCACTGACTACTCGTATCCGTCATCCCAAGATAAGTCCACAAATTCGTTTCAGTCGGCATTTTTCCGGTATCAATCGTATTTGAAATAAACCGCACGGAACCATCGCAAAGACCTACATTTGCACCTCCGCTGTGGAAACTGCCCGCTGAAATAACCACATTACTCGAACTGGGGTCAGCAGCATTAGAGCAGGAAGGCGAATTCGGTGCAAGCATTGTGACAAATCCCACGCAAGCAGAACGACCGAAATACAGCGTCATGCCGGGTCGTCTCCATTTATCAGGTGAAACAGCGGTAGTGCTTGTTAAAACTCCGCCGTTATTGACCGACAGGCAAACACTCGGCATACTGCGCGTATTCATCGTCGTGTCAACGGCAATGCCTCCTCTCAATGCAGGATTAGTAGTATCATGGACAACGGGAAAGGATTCCGAAAACATTACAGTGTTGCTGGTTCCGTCAATAATAGTGTCAAAACCCGACTCGGATTTGCAGCCAACCCTGAACACTCCCCGCGGAAAATCTGAAAAATCACTTACATCACCGCTCCCAAACGTCATATCACCGAGATTGATTCGGTAGCAAAGCCGGGCGTGTTCACCGGGCGGATTTTTGGCATCGGTATTGGATGGACACAAAGCGACGGCAAGCGATTTGGTAGAAAGACCGTTTGCACGCGACGGCTCTCTGAAGAACCATGTGTAGTTTGCAGCATCAGCATAAACACTGGGAGTCATGGACATAATGGTGTCGAAAATTGCCTGTTGTTCCATGTACGGGAGTGAAGGAACAAGAAAATTGAACCATTTATAATCATCGTGAAATTTATTACTTACCCCTGTACTTGTTGCTCCCCAATTCTTTTGATAAAAAACACTTGGGAAGTTGCCGTGGACATCGTGATGATTGTGCATAGCAAGCGACAACTGTTTAAGGTTGTTGGTGCATTGCATTCTTCTTGCGGCTTCACGAGCGGCTTGAACGGCAGGCAGCAGTAATGCGATAAGAACACCGATAATGGCTATGACTACAAGAAGTTCAACGAGGGTGAATCCTTGCTTAGCGCATTTTACAATCTGAATATTGCGACTCGCTTCGTTTCCCCCCCTCAAATTACTTAACTTTACACTTTCCGTGATTACGGAAACAATCGAACAAACGAACATCATAAGATTTTGCATTTTGAAAACTCCTAATGAATTTGAAAAAAACAACACACTTAATTGTACATACTTTTGAGAAAATTACAAGAAAAAAGTACCAAATTATTTTATTGCTGTCCGTCGTTATTTAGCCGGTTCATCGGCTCTTTCCAGCGAGCGGTCGGAAGTCAAATCCCAAGCGGGAATCCATTGGACACTGACCGGTTTCATTCCGTAGTCCTTTTTCAATTCTTTGGCAAATTCGGGCAGATGTCCGCCGCCGTAGAAAATTGCAATTTTTTTCTTGCCGCTTTTGATTTCCTTCCGCAAGACCTTCAATGCCGCAGCATTTCGGTCGGTGATAATTGCCGAGCCGTCCCCCGTCAGGATTTGCATTGAATCGTCCATTTGTTCCACCATCATTCTTGCGAAAGTCCGTTTAAGCGAGAGATTCGGATTTGATGCAAACAGCGTACTGAAAAGGCGCGCCTGCATTTCGATTTCCTTGTTTTGATTTTCCTTCTCGTTTTTCATACCTTGCAGCAATGCCCTGAAAATGATTTGCATAACATCGCCGCGTTCTGAAACCCTTTTAGCGAATTCATCCGGCGAAAGGTCGGCGTGAACAAAATTTTTAGCGGAATAGTCAACGTGGTCTAATTGAAAGTCCAACTGCAAGGTTTCGCCCATTCCCTTTTGAAAACCGGAAAGTATGCTCTTATTGCCGCTTTTTTTTTCGCCGGTATCTTTCTTCTTCGCAACATGCTGTTCCAATGCTTCTTTGTCGGCAACGAGTTCATACAATACGGCATCGTATTGTTTGAATTGCCGGTTCAATTCCTCGTAGTACTCTTTATCGCCGATATGCACAGCCGCTACAAGGTCAACGGTTAAATTTTGTTTTCCTTTGAATCGGACGATAGAAGTATCAAGCGATTGCAGCGTCGGCTTTCTTCCTTGCCCTCTTTCCTTCGTCGTTA
>WRCR01000412.1 GCA_009783865.1 Planctomycetaceae bacterium
ATTCGGGTCGAGACCGAGTTTTTCGCATCTTTGCCGCCAGTAAAAATCGCTGTCAGGGTTGGAGCGCATCTCACTGACATCGCCGAAGAGACGGATGAAGTCGCGGAAGCCGTTGTCATCGGTGGCGAGTTCCGGCGGATAGAACCGCTGTTCGAGTGCTTTGAAGAAGTCGATGCCGCCTTTGGCGGTAAGCGGACCGGTAATGCGTGTCGTTTCCGTTGAAATAACCAGCGGCGGTGCCCAAATGAAAAACAGGTACGCCCCAAACAGAAAAATGAGCAGGCATACCGTCATAGAAACGAGAAAAATCGGCGATTTCCACAACGGTTTCGGAAGGTCGGAGTCGGTCATAAATTTATTCCACTAAACTAGATGTTGTGTTAAACCTCGTCAAGGTTATCCCACTGAACTCCGACGCGGCGGAGTGCGTAACCGATTTCCTTACGATAATCGCCGTAGCAGGTCATCCAATGAAAGCCCGGCAGCCGCTCTGCAAGGAGAGAGTCCGAAACCTCATACTGGATGTCGAACTGCGTCCGGCAAATTGGACGGAATGGAACCTCAACGATTTTTCCTTTGATGCCGACCCAGCGGTCACCGTTAAAAGCAGGAGCAATGTGCGTCGTTACCGTTCCAAGCGGTGCCTGCACCCACGGAGCAGCACCATAGTCGGACTCGTAATGCGTGACAATCCGAACCGGGTCGAAGTTTTTGCCGTTCATCTTTCGCGGAGCAGTACAATGGGAAATCGTAATAATGTTATCATGCGGATAAGTCGGATTGCACAAAAACACCGGTTTGCCGATGATATTGCCCAGCAGCACACCGCTTGGAATAACCACGAAGTCGGATTCACAGAACGCCAGATAACCGTCATCGTTGAGCGTTGTCAGCGTCAGACAGGCAGTTGTCTTCGTCTTCGGCATAATCGTTCCCATACATGAATTGACCGTAATATAATTCGTGTCGACACGCTTCATCAGCATACGGAAAACCTCGTCAAGAACGAAACTGAGAACGAAGAAATCCTCCTTTGTTTCTAATTTCGTTCCGGGTATTTTGAGATAATCATCGGCTCGTTTTTTCGCTCTCGCCATTACTTTTTCGTCTGCTTTGGCTTCGTCAACGAGTTTTCCCAATTCATCGTAGTTGACATCGTGGTACTCAAACTTCCATGTTTCTTTGACACGATTTTGAACAACGCCTCCCGGCTGCGACCACGCACCGGCACCGCCGATAGTGACGACTTTCGCTCCCAAGGTATTCTTCAATCCGCAGAGAGACCGGAACCGCCAGTCGAGTTCTTCGGTCTTGTCCGTGACAATATCACTGTGTCTGATTCCCGGTAAAACGGCGGCATCCGTGTGCTGCCGCAGAAAACGCGGACTGACGATTTCGTACTGAAGATAGACCGGACCGCTTTTCCAACGCTGGAAGAAGATAACGTCCTTTCCGAAATTCTGAACTCCGTTGACATTGTGCCCGGCACCGTACAGAAGGATGGTGTCGCATTTCTCCATGTCGGGATGTTCTTTCATCTGACTGATGTTGGTTACCGTCGAAATGTCAAGAAACTCGACTGGATAGTCCGCCCGCTGTTTAATGGCGGCGAGTTCCGGTTTAATACGTTCAACTTCCGCAGCGGCTTCTTCGGCGGATTGTATTCCGCCCCAGTTTCTCCACGACCATTCGTCGCGGGGCTTCGGTATATCGTGAACGAGTACCGGTTTTACGACCAGCGGCGTTCTCGGTTTCGGCGGCGGAACCGGATTGTCCGCGTCGGCAGCGAGAGCGGTTTGCAATCCGCTCAACGAGAGTCCGCCGAGCATAACGCCGCCCATAGCGAGGAAAGACCTGCGGGAAAAATCCAACTCTGACGGCGTTTTTTCCGTGCATTGAGGACAACAATGACATTGATTCGAATGATGCGGCATAAGATTTTCTCCGTATCTGGATTGAGGAAAGTATAAAAGTCGGTGAAACGCTGATAACGGTATTGTAATACTAATTAGAATGATTTGCAATAACTATAGTCCGAGCAATCGCAGCAGTTCTTCATCGTTGAGCGTATTCGATAAAAACCGAACGGCGGCACTATGATGACCAGTGTTCATACCGCCGGAATGCAAACTGCCGGTATTGCGGCGGTTAAATACATCATCAACGGAAACAACCGCTTTCTCCAACGGCACCGGTGCCTTCAATTCGACAAACAAAAGTATATCACGAGAGCCGCCGACTGCGTCAGCGTACTTTACCATCGCATAAGTTGTTTCTCCTTCCGGTGAAGGATTCGTTAGACAAGAAAAATACCGCTTCGGGTTTTCACCCAGATACTTTTCGATTTGCGCCGCCCAATTTTCGTCCGGTAATTTGCCGGTTTCGAATTGATAAAGCAAGACCGCAAGCGATAACCGTTGAATGTTATCCGTGCATTCCATACGCCGTACTGATTCTTTTATCTTCTCAACAATCGAGTTCGAGTATAAAGTACTAATGAGAAAATCGGCAACAATCATTCCGCGTCCAGTAGGATTCAACATTGCGGATACTTTACCGAAGGTCGGTGTCGTCGTTGTCTTCCCAAGCAGCGAATGAAATTTCGTTCTCGGACTTGGCTCTTGCATGGCATCGTATAATTCGTTTATCCGCCGATAAACAACATTCCAGTTACAGAAATAAAAAGCGGCTGAATCCAAAGAGAACAAACCCGCGCCTAGTCCGGGACCATGCCCGAAAGGAAAACCTTGGGAAATTTCTTGAACTAAACTCAACCCCGCATAGCGTTCATATTCAAATACCTCGTTGAGCGGTACCCGCGGCGGCAAAGCGTCAATACCTTCAAGCAAACGCCGAATCTGTTTTTCCGTCAGCGGATGTTCATGGTTTTCGCCAACTGGTGTCCCTGTTCCAACTCCTTCGATAGCGATACCGGTCAAAAGATTTACAATTAAACCCCTCTGTAAAAAGCGTCCCAATCGCATGAGTGTTAGTTTATCCTCGATTGCCCCGTCAACGTTGCCCGTACCGACACGGTATGTAGCCCTTGATTGAAAGGCGCGTGAAATTTCACGGAAGTCCCCAGCATCTGACAGTTGAAGTTGGATAATGTCGTATAGATTACCGGATTCAGCCGTCCTGTTGCTTTGCAGAAACGGTGCGAAGAACACCGGTTTCCGAATTGTCTCCGCAATGGCATCCAGCGGAGTATCAATATCTTTCACCCATTCTTCGAGCATCGGCACCTGTTCGAGAGTCCAAGGTTTAGTAATAAGCATGGTCTCTGTACCGCTATTTATTTCACCCTTTGCTATATAGAATCGGCTAATGAAAGTATTAGCGGAAACCGGAAGCGTCAAAGCCGGAGCAATGTTCGGGTCAAGACCGAGTTTTTCATATCTTTGAAGGCGATAAAACTCTGGGTCTGTTTTGGTTGTTCTGTTGCCGATATCGCCGAAGAGACGGATGAAGTCGCGGAAGCCGTTGTCATCGGTTGCGAGTTCCGGCGGATAGAACCGCTGTTCGAGTGCTTTGAAGAAGTCGATGCCGCCTTTGGCTGTCAGCGGACCGGTGACGCGGGTTGTTTCCGTTGAGATAACCAGCGGCGGTGCCCAAAGGAAGAAAATGTATCCGCCGAACAGGAAAAGGAGCAGGCATATCGTCATAGAGACGACAAAGATTGGCGATTTCCAAAGCGGTTTCGGTAGGTCGGTGTCG
>WRCR01000413.1 GCA_009783865.1 Planctomycetaceae bacterium
GCTCTGGCGATAAGAACGGCACGTTCGGCAAGAAGACGTTCGGACGAGGTAAGGTCGGTAAAATCCATTTCTGATACTCCGTAAGGGGAATGAAAGTAACGTTACTACTCCATCATACCAGAAAATCAACAAAAGGAAAGTATTTACTCGCACCCTAAATTGAAGAACTTATGAACGGACTGCTTGTTTTTATTTGTTCATGTGTTATAATGTTGTTGTAAAAGATTTTCAGGGGGTTAGCTCAGTTGGTTAGAGCAGCGGACTCATAATCCGCGGGTCGTGGGTTCAAGTCCCTCACCCCCTACTTGCGTAGAAAATTTGCTCTCGTATAATCACTGTATGTCGTTGTATCTGCTTGCAACGTCTTGACTTACAGCCGGCACACCAGCGCCATGAGAATTCCCAGATTCAACAGAATTCAATGCCATTTCCGGCGTGTTCCCCTACAGAATTCCCTACAGATTTTTTGTCCGTCTGAAAATCGGCAAGTTTCTGATAATCACTCGGCAGTACCTGTCGATAATGTGTTTTTGCAACCTCTTCAGTATGCCCCATTATCGAATAGACAACATGAGCAGAAAAAATTGCGATGAGTTCTGTTGCTCCGCCTACTCCTGATATAAAATTCTGTCCTTCACGCTATGCTTTGAAGCCAAGTTTCGTCAAGGTGCTGTGTATTTTTGCCGGTGTCGGAATCCTTGTTGCAGCGGAACCCAAACGGCGTTCATCGGTCGGTTTTTCAAAACAATAAATCGAAATTTCGCGAAAATTTAGTCAGTTTTCTCCGTCGTGGGAGGTACACAAAGCTCCTGGCCAGGGGCACCCAAACGCAGATCAAACAATCTTTGGTCTTCTTTATTAAGGATAGAAGGTGATACTGCTACCGCTGTAATCTTGAGTGCCGTAGCCTCGTTTTTTTTTCCTAGCAAAGCGTTGTAAAACGACTCTACTGCATTGTCCTTCACGGTATTGTAAAGTGATGACCTTGCATGTGGGTCGCGTAACTTGTTTAACTCTACGAATGGGTCACCTTGTACCCGCAAGTATACCGCCCCCTCCTTATCCAAAGAGGAAAACTCGGGGATAACAACAAAAACCGTTTCGCCAGGCACCATATCAATCGGTATCAGACCAGCTAGCACGTCGACGATATGAACGTTGTCCTCCTTGAGCCAAGTTGGATTCGCTAGAAGGTTTGCCACTGTACTCAACTCCATACCACTGTAAACGTGCCTATCAAAAAGAAGAAGCACAGCACGTCGGCGACGCGCGTCGGAGTATTCATCCAAGTTTGCTATCTGTGCCCAAAGTTCTGCTTGGTCATCGGTAGGCAGCGCAGCCCGCAGTTGCTCCATCAATGCCAGTACGTCACTCTCCTGCGCATTGGGATCGGCGATCCCCTGAAGCACCCTCCTTTCGTCGGTAAGTGACAGAGTCGGCAATTGCTCCAATAATTCCCGTACGTCACTCTCTTTCGTACTGGAATTGTTTGGGACTATCGTTTTGTTGCACGACACCATGGAAAGTGCCCCCAGAAAAAGGAACGATAAAAAAATACGATTGCTGAGTAAAATGTCCAACATGTCTTTATTCTTTGTGGTGCTCTCGGTTTGATATTTATATTATTCTACCCGTTTTTCTCTAGAAAACAAGGTGCTTCAACAGGATACCCGCAAAGTTTAATTTTTGACAAAATAGACAGGATATATTGGATTACTTTTTGAGTGGAAAACCTTATTTTTCACTTCCCCATATTGCTCATATCCACTATTTCCTCAAAATCCATCTTGAATCATCTTGTAAATCCTGTCAAGAAAAAAACTTGCAGGTATCCTGCATCATATTCCGTCTCCATTTCATTCGGCGTGCGATAGTCCAACGACTGATACAAACGAGGCGAATTATAAAATCCTAGATTACCAGCGGAGGTATTACCCGCCATTCGCATTTTCACAATCGGACATTCGCGGCTCTATTGAAAAAACTTGCAATCGAACTGGCTGGTATGTTTTTTTACTTTAACATTATGTTAAATTTATAAAGTGACTAGAGCGTATCAAGAATTGGTGTGGACTGCAAGAATTCGCTTTCGTCATTCCCGCGAAAGCGGGAATCTAGACGTAAAGGGTTCACGTCCATTCTCTAGACCCCCCCGCCTTCGCGGGGGTGACGGGAATTTGTCCACACCAAATCCAAAAATGAACTAAACCGCATAATTTCAAACATTGAACACAATGACGGACGACCAACTCCTTGACGACATTCTTTTATCTTCCGTAAAAGGTATCGGTTCACGGACTTATCAGAATCTTATCGAACGGTTCGGTTCGCCGTCTGCGGTATTAAACGCTGCCAGACACGAATTAAACGGCTTCGAATTTTATGACCGCAACACCATAAATAATCTGCTGTCAGCAAAAAAGGATTTTGACGCAAAAGCAATTCTGCAACTTTGCCGCTCTGAAAAAATTGAAATCATCTCGCTTCGTGATGAACGTTATCCTGCTCCACTGAAAACAATTTCCGACCCGTCGCCGCTGCTATACGTTCAAGGAAAAGTCATACCGTCCGATGCTTTTTCGATTGCCGTTTTGGGAACCCGCAGAGCAACCTCATACGGTCTCAAACATACGGAACGATTGACCGCCGGTCTTTCCCGCTGCGGCTTCGCGATAATCAGCGGTTTGGCGCGCGGCATTGACACCGCTGCTCACAAGACCGCTTTGAAAACCGGCGGCAGAACGCTTGCGGTTCTCGGCTGCGGACATCTAAAAATGTATCCGCCGGAAAACAAACCGCTTGCCGACGAAATTGTCCAATCCGGCGGAGCGGTTATCAGCGAATACCCGCCGCTGTTTTCCTCAACTTCGTGGACTTTCCCGCAGCGAAACCGGATTGTTTCCGGTTTGTCACTCGGCGTGCTTGTAGTCGAAGCACCCTTGAAAAGCGGGGCAATGATTTCCGCCCGGCTTGCAGGCGAACAAGGACGCGATATTTTCGCCGTTCCCGGACCAGCGCAGTCCGAAATGTCCCGCGGCTGTCATCAACTCATTCGGAACGGGGCATATCTTGCGGACTCCATCGAAGACATCACAAGCGTTCTCGGACCGTTGACAGCACCGGTGTCATTGTTTCAGAACGAAAAACCGCTGCGTCATACCGCCGAAATTTCACTGAACGAAATCGAAAGATTGGTATTGAAATACCTTAAAACAAAGCCGGTCCCGCTGGAATACATCGCCGAACAAACCGGCTTGCATAAGCAACAGGTTCTCGCCGCCCTTTCAGTATTGGAAAACAAACGAATTATCCGTCGTACCTCAGACGGACATCTCGTAGTGGTGTAGATAATAGTGAATAGTTGACAGCGAATTAAACGTTTGCGTCTCCCGCTATTCACTATTCACTCTTAACTATTAACTAATTCACCTGTCCATACTCATCGGCATAACAACGTAAATGTAGTTGTCATCCGTTTTTACGAGGAGCGGGTCTTCTTTCGAGAAATACAATTCTATATTTTTCTCATCTTCAAAGGCACCTAACATATCGACCAGATATTTCGGGTCGAACTTCACCTTTATTTCTTCGCCTTGATAAGAAATCGGAACTTTGATGTCCGAACTTCCGTCTTCGGATTCTTCGGCGCGAAGTTTCATTTCGCCCTTTTGAATAGTGAAAATAACGCCGGGGGAACGTTCCGAAGC
>WRCR01000414.1 GCA_009783865.1 Planctomycetaceae bacterium
ACTTGATAATTTTCGGAACGATTTGGTGAAATTATTTGCCGAAGCAATACCGATTTTAACTGCTTGTAATTCCCCGCACGCACCGTAAAATAAGGAACATAATGGGGTTTTACAAACTACTGATCATCTCTTCCAATCGAAGCATGATTTCCGGTGCTTCCTTCAATTCGACAAGCGGTGCGAGGTTTTGCCGAACATAGTCAAGGTCGAGTTTTCCTTTTTGCCGTTCCAAAATTCCCCAGACATCTGCCCAATCCTGGTCTCTGGCGGCAAACGCTTTGAACACGAGCAAGTCCTCTGCCGAACAGGTCCGCAATTTACAGCCCTTGGTGTATTCGTACAGCGTTGACCGATCAACGGCTTGCTGCTCAAACGGCAAACCGGCAAGCGAAAAATCAATCCCGATACCATTCGAGGCAGTCAGAAGCAGAACACGATTTCGCAGCGCAAACTCTCTCGCACCGGTAATTCTGGACTTAAAGCGTGAAAGAATTGCATCTACGTATTTCTCTTCATCGGAAAACATTGTCAATAATGTACCGTCAACATCTTTAGTTGTTCGTTGTTGCCCCCAACGAAAAAGAGCCAACCCGCCGATAAAAGCGAACTGCCAGTTTTTTTGTTCAAAAAAACCTTGAACTTCAAGTGCCGCCTGTAAAAGTTGAATGGAAATATGTTTCATGAATTTTTCACTTCTGTCTGCTCTCGCAATTTGGCAAAAAGACGCTGTTGTTCTATCAAGCCGGATGTTTTACTTGGCTCGGAATGGGCGCAAGCCAAATCGCACATCGGCAACAAGCCCTCCAGTTCCTTATCATAATCGGGAGCCCGCAACTCTTCCGCCTTGATTTGTTCGAGAATCGGTCCGACGCGTTTCCAGTTTTCAACCCATTGTTTTGCGGTGATACTCATGTCCATATTCTATCCGCTTCGGCGGTGAATTCAAGGTTCTGCGTTCTTTTTGCGATTCCGCTTTTCAACAACGATGACGATAATCCAAGCGGGAATCATTACGGAAAGTGAAAAAATGCAGGCAAGAAAAAGCCCAAGTTCGGGTAAACTGCTGGAACTTCTAAAAACAAAAGCATACCAAATACCGCACGCAATTGGTATGCCGTACGCAATCGTTGAAACGAGCAGGACAACCTGAGAAGCCGGACGTTTCACAAATCGCAAAATAAATCCGTGAATCAGCAGCGGAACATTATAAATGATACAACTCCACAGAATAGGGCTAGTCACCTTACAAATGCTGCCAATCATCAGAATCGCCTGAGTCGCCTTTGAAACGTTTTGGGATTGAAATTCACGGAGATGGGATCGGAATTCATAGAAATAGTAGTTGTATTCCCATGGACAAGAAATAATGTGAGTCATCGCTTCAACCGCCATCGTAAACGATGCTATCAACGTTACTCCATATATAAAAATTGTCACTCTGCGGAGGTTCATGGTTTTATTTTGTCAGATTTTCACTGTACCAAATTTTCACTGTAGTGTTTGGCATCTTCCAGAAATTTTTCCAATGGAACATCGTTAAACAGGTTTTGCCGCCATTCGGTATAGTCGAATGGTTCCCGCCGAATGAGCGTTACAAAGCGTTCCGCCTCGACAATTCCGAGATGTTCTGCGAGAATTCTCATACCGTCGCAGCGCAATACTGTATCAGTCCGCATCTGAATACCTTTCGATAAAAGTTATAGATTAACGGTTTGTATGTCGGGGATATTCTTATTCAAAATTTTTCCGCCCGTTGTAATGAAATAATCCGCTTGCGACAAGATAGCACAAGCGATAATGTTTTTGAGTATTGTTTTGTTGCATCGTCTATACCGATATTCTATCCGTTTCGGCGGGAAATTCAAGCAGAAATCACTTCCACCAGTTCACGAGGTCGTGGTTCTTCCACACAGAGGCACAAAGGCACAGAGGGTGGGAAAACAAGGAATCGACTCCTCCGTGCCTCCGTGTGAAAAAATTTGCCCACTTTCTCACTACCGTCTCGAAATAACTGGAGAAATAGCAAAACTTTGCCGATTGTATCGGTTATAACGCTTTTTTATTTTTACAATGAAATGCAATAACTTGGTTTCCTATTTCCTTGTTTCGGTCTTGCTCTGGTTCACCGGCTGCGAAATCCTGCCGGTCACCAGATTCAAGCCGACCTTGCATAATCCGTTCCCGGAATTGACTAACGTTGCCGTCGTGCCGTTCTACAACGAAAGCAGCAACGCCAACGTCAACGGTCGTGAATTTGCCCTGTTTTACGCTAACGAACTGCAACGTGTGCCGGGCTACCGCGTGATTTCCAACGAACTCGTGGAAAAAACCATGCTTTCCAACAATCTACAGCGTTTTGAGAATGTAGAGGATTTGCGGTATCTGGCGACTTTACTAAACGTTGACGTTGTCATTATCGGCAAGATTCACGACTTCAGGGGCTATTATCCGCCGCGCCTGAAACTTGAAACAAACTGGTACGCCAAAAATCCCTATCTTCACCCGATACCCGTTGGATACGGACTGCCCTGGGGGACAGAATACGAAGAATTCATACCGGACAAGGTTGCCCTGCTCTCCGAAAAAGAGTTGGCGACCGCCCAAATTCAAACGCAAACGCCGGAATATGAACCCGCCCGAAGTCCCGAAGAGCGGCGAAGACAAGAACAACTCCAAAAACAATACCGGCTAAATCCGGCAATCGACAGCCGCTTGTTTGATAAAAACCCAAGACAGCCCCAAAATCCAACACCGCAACAAACCCAACCGATAAAGCAATCGAAAAAGGAAAATCCGATTCGGCTGGCGGCATCGGTCCCGGCTTATGACAATTCCGATGAGGCACTTTCGCCGGACACTGTTGACGAAGTGATGAGACAGAGGCAGGAACGCTACGTTCAGAAGAACATCGAAACGACAGGCGTTCCTTACATACCGGACGCTGAACCGCTGACTTTGGAAGAGCAGCGGGAAAAAGCGATGAATTACGACCGAAGTTTGCCGCACCCGTTCCAGAAAGGTCCGTGGGAAAGCGTCGAGCAGAAAGGCGGAAAGCAAAATCCGTGGTCGTCGCACAATCCGTATCCGCAGTATCAGCAGGGACAGCAGGACACCGGCAGTTATTCCGGTCATTATACCGGAGAAGCGAAAACGCCGCAACAGGTTGAAACGTTAGAAGCGGAAAGTCAACAGCCGGAGCAATTTACGGCGGAACAGTTGGCGCATTATGTTCAATTCGGCTGGATACCGCGAACAGCGAAGCCGCAGCCGAATTCGGCGCAGAATCAATATGCCGTTATGCCGGGTATGCCGGTCGATGGTCAACCGGACTTGATTTACGGGGAGCCGGAGAACTTTCCCGGATTGCCGAAAGGGTGGCCCGACCCGCGCGGATTTATTCCCGCTGGTCCGCAAGCGGAACGTCCTAAACGGAAAATTAAAAGTGACGCGCCGGTGCTGACTCACGTCAACCTGTATCAAGGAAACGACAGTGAATTCATGCAGGCACTGGACGACTATGATTTCCTCTTTCGGGATGACAAACGTTTGGCGGGAAAACAGTCACTGTTGAATAACCGAAGTGAATTCATAGCGTTTTGCTGCCGGCTTCATATTTGGGAAATGCTGTCAACCAGAGGCGGCGCAGGTACCGCTGAAAAAGTTACGCGCAAGTGGAATCTTTGGCAAGGAGGCGAAAGACC
>WRCR01000415.1 GCA_009783865.1 Planctomycetaceae bacterium
AATAAAATTGAAGTCGATGCAGGTCAAATTCTAACGCAAATACCCTAATTTGCAAGGTATTTCCACCTTTTTCAACACAAACGTTGGGACACCAGTGGTTTTGCA
The DNA here is from genome assembly GCA_009783865.1 of Planctomycetaceae bacterium. GTDB lineage: Bacteria > Planctomycetota > Planctomycetia > Pirellulales > Thermoguttaceae > WRKP01. The sequence continues at coordinate 106 of WRCR01000415.1, forward strand.
TAATACGTTTTTAATAACGCTTTCAATACCCGTATATCGTTGTGAATGTCGGGATGTAAGTATAAATCGAGGCATTATTCCCCGAAAATAATTTTATTTTTCATCAATGCTTCAGCGGCGGCGAGTTTCATGCGCACATATTCCATCGTCCGGTTACCCTTAATAGAATTACACGAAGGGCAAAGCAGTTGATAGTTTTCGTAATAATCACCGCTGCCTTTTGACGACGGTTGAATGTGGTCTATTACAAGATTACGTATTTCAAATTCAACACCGCAAGCATTACATTTTCCGTTCTGCTCTTTATACAATCGTTGTTTAACAGATAACGACTTCGGCTCTATATTAACATCAGTTCGCACCGGCAATAATTCCGTTGCAATAAAGTCCTTAAAGAGACCGGCATCATCGCTCAACCTCTCGATTAGAATACGGACTGCCGGTTGTTCGATGTCGATACCAATCCATTTTCGTCCTAACTGCCGTGCGGCAACACAAGTTGTGGCACAGCCGCAGAAGGGGTCCATTACGATGTCGCCTTCTTTTGACGACGCTAATATAATTCGTTTCAAAAGTGCTAGCGGTTTTTGAGTAGGATAGCCAGTTTTTTCAGGGTCAGTTGGACTTGTTATTTTTTGGCAATCTGTCCACCAATCGTTAACAGGAGTTCCCTCTTTGCGTAATCCTTGAGTAAAATACTTCCTTTTATTTTTTGTTCGTCCTCTTTGGATTGTGCCTTCAGAATATGGGCGGTATTGCATATTAAAGTTATACAATTCTTTATCCTTGACATAAAACAAAATTATGTCATGTTTTTTTGCAAAATATTTTTTTGATACTCCCCCTCCGGCATAACACCAACTAATCTCGTTTCTGAAGTTATTCTTTCCAAACACAAAATCAAGCAAGATTTTCAAATAGTGACTTGCCGTTGGGGCGCAATGTAGATATAAACTGCCGGTGTCTTTCAATACCCTGTGCATTTCTATAATACGCTGCGCCATATAAGTTAGATACGCCATCATTGGCTTGCCATGAACACCGCCGACTGTTGCTATATACTTCGTCAACTCTGGATATTTGGTAGCAAGTGTATCAAGATAATGCACATTAACGTCTTCCCATGTCCACATATCCTTGAAACTTGTACCGGCGGCTTTGCTGCCTATCGGTGCTGAATACATTCGTTTCGTGTTAAACGGCGGGTCGAGATATATCAAGTCGACAAATCCGCTGTTCAACCCTGAAAGAACGTACAAATTATCGTGAGTATAAAGTGTGTTTTGAAATTTATGTTTTCGTATCATAATGCGCTTCATTATATCGTGTTCAGCGGTGTTTGCACGGGTGTTTGTTTAGCCGGTATTCCGGCTTTCAGTCCAGCGAACTGCGATATGCATGACACAGCGCAATCGCAAGAGCATCGGCAACATCCGGCGGATCCGGCTCACGGTCTAAATTCAATTCCAAACGAATTGCCCGCTGTATCTGTTCTTTGCCGGCACGTCCATTGCCCGTCAAAAGTTTCTTGACTTTCGTCGCAGCATAAGAAACGACCCGTATATCCGACTTCGCCGCTGCCAAACATATACAGCCGCGGGCATGCCCCATCAAAACCGCTGTCATCGGACGTTTGTAATGAGAATATACTTCTTCCAGCGCAAGGACTTTCGGCGAAAAGGTTCCAATAACATCGGTAACGCCGTCAAAAATCTCTTCGATTTTTTTCGATAATTCTTTGCTTTTGCTTCGGACAATTCCCGCTTCAAGCAGCCGCACACGGCGCGGCATACCAGTTGTCACTTCGATAACACCATAACCGGTGATATTCAAGCCGGGGTCAACGCCGAGTATAATGGACATTACTTCAGTTGTTCGAGTTGCTGCCGAAGCAGATTCTTTTCGTCTTCACGGGTCGCAATACCTAACGCTTTTTCGCAAAGTTCCCGCTTCTTTTCCTTCGTCATATCGAACTGCCGGACAGCCCGCAGCATACCACGGATACAGCGGATTTTATACTTTTCGTTTTCCAGCGATGCCGCCAAGTCAAGCAGCACCGGCGCAACTTCCGCACTCATCCATTCGCCGAGTATCTGCGTCGCTTTATCAATAACAGCGTCCTGTTTCGTCGTAGAAACAATCTTTGCTATCGCTTGAAGTGAAGGCGTTCCGCCGATTAACGCAAAAAGTTCAAGTTGCAACAACGGGTCAGCAATTTTTCCGCTGATTTGTTCAACATAGTCCGCTTGGTCCGGTGAAAGCGGACAAGAAATCTTGATGCCTTCAAGATATGCGCCGCGAACATTATCTGCTCCGCCTGCTTGGTATCCGCTGCATAACTTTTCGAAGGTCTCTTTACCGGCAATACGCCCCAATGCAATCATTGCCTGTCGTTGTAGTTCGACAAATGGCTGTTCCTTTGCAATGTTCCACAAAGCGGATTCCGTCTCTTTGATGGAACGCTCACCGGCAACCCGCACCGCTGCAAGGCGTACGGAAGCGTCTTTGTCTGACAACTTCGCAAGCACGGCGGTATTGATTTCGGGATACTTCGTTGTTGCAAGTACGTCTATCACGGCTTCATATATTTCAGGATTTGCCGCAGAAGCGGTGCATTCCCGAAACAGAATTTCGATTCGTTCTTTATTCGGAAACGCACCGAGAACTTTCATCGCAGCGGCTTTTACTTCGGGATTTGAATCGCCGACTGCTGCTTCAATAATTTCCTGCGGCAGCGGTTCAACATCTTTACGGTCAAGGAAAGAATACAACGCCGCAATCCGCTGTTCGGGCTTCAAAATTTTCTGCTCTTCCGCAAGCACATCGATAATACTGCGGTCTGGATATTGCCGAAACGCTTGTAATGCCGCATTGAAACCGACGGCATCGGATTTCAAAACCGATATGAAGACAGCGGTATCTTTACTTTCGAGTATTTTCGTAATAAGTTCGCTTCGTTTTTTATCTATCGGCGAAGCGTTATGTTTTCGGAGCGGATATTTTTTCAGTACATATTCTGCCGCTTTGCTTTTACCATTTCCGATGTTTTGAAGTGCGGCGCGGGCATAAGTTGTCAGGCGGATGTCGGCTAAACATTTTTCAAGTACGATAATGGATTTTTCCGTTCCGCTGCGCTGCAAACAGCGGATAGCAAGCATCGCTTTGTGAATCTCCGCTTCGTTTGCTTGCGCGAAGTCAAGGTTTTCCAGAATCGCAATGGATTCGGCTTCAGTAAATTGAGGAATTTGTGCAGCGAGTTGTTCCGAAAGAAACAAAACAGCGGCGCAAAGCAAAAACGAAACGATGCAGAAACAACGGAATTGATGTAGCATGATAACCTGTCGAAAGTAAAATAATGGTCTAACATTGCCGCTATTATAATCAGCATCGGCAGGAAATGCTAGTCCAACCGCCTGTCTCCAACGCCCCAACAACCACCTAACATCAAGCCCTAAATTAAAAATTCGGGGGTATCGACTTTGTGCCGCCTGTGATACAATTACCTGAAATTCGAGATGTTCGAGAATGTATTTCCAATGACCAAGACGTACCCAGACACCGTTCGTGAGTTTTTTCACATGTTCCCAGACG
>WRCR01000416.1 GCA_009783865.1 Planctomycetaceae bacterium
ACCAGATGTTTGAAAATTTCAAATTCCATTAGCGTATTGTATAAATTACCTCGAATCATACAAGGGGTAATCACAAATATGACGCATAGTGCTTTCTCTGAACTTGGGTATAAAAATTTGTTTTACCAAGAACAAACTTTACCGCTTTTGCGGATTTTACCGGCACACTTCAAAATAATTTGTACGGATTTTCCCGATTGCGCCTGAACGATTTGATTTTTTTGAAAAATTCGGCTAAAATAATTGAAGAATCATCGTAGTACCATTAAAGCCGGTATTATAAACACACCATAAACACAAGTGAAAAATAGAATAGATTCTTTGAAAGCGGAGGTTGTAATGAAGTTTATTATGAAAAAGTATCGTTGTTTATTGTTTGCGGCAATCATTGCTGTTGCCGGTTCTGTTTCCGTTTTGGCAACCCCCTGCTGCACGCCGGTTGTTTCAAAAGGGCAAGAGTATCGTCTGGAATATCAGACCGTTACCGAGCCGGTTGAACAAACCTCGTACAAAAAGGTTTCCGAAACCAGTTATATCGAAGAAGAGACAACAACCTATGAAACCGTTTGGGAACCGCAGCAGCGTGAACGGCGTTATACCGTTGCCCGTGTTGTACCGGAGACCTCAATGGAAACCCGCAGATATACGGTGCAGCGTCCCGTTGAAGAAACCGAATTCCGTGATACAAGTTATGATGTCACCCGAATGGTGCCGGAAACAACCGAGCGGGAAGAACGCTATCTCGTTTCAAAACAGGTCTATGAAACAGAACAGCGGGAAGTTATCGAAACGCGGAAAGTCCCTATCACCGAAACCCGAATGAGTGAGCGGTTATACACGGTTTCCAAACCCGTTGTTTCATACAACACGCAAACCGTTGACCGCGGCAGATTTGTTGATGCCGTATCTGCCGTTCCGGGAAGGACTTACCACCGTCTCGCTTGGCAGCCCGCTAGGGAATATGACAGTGCAACCGGACTAGTAAATTGGCAACTGCCCGGTTTTTTCTGGACACCGATGTCCGGTGAAACAAGATATACCGTCAACAAGGTTTATCAGCCGAATTATGTTACCGAAACAGTGCCTGTGACAACGATGGTGCCGGAACAGCGCATTGAACATGTACCGGTTACCACGACATCTTTCCGTGAAGAACAGGTTTGCCGTATTGAAAACGTTCAAGTGCCGAAAACCATTCAGGAAGAAGTCGTCCGCAGAGTGCCGGTTACGTCTTACAAACAGGTTGTTGAAAGGGTACAGCAAACCACACCGGTTAAGGTTCAGCGCATGGTTTCCGAAGAGAAGGTTGAAGAAGTACCGGTGACGAAATATCGCACTATTACCGAAGAGAGAGTCGAACCCTACGAAGTCAAGGTCGCGAAAATCGTACCGGTGAAGAAGATAGTCCGCAAGCCGGTTATTACGGAGAAATGGGTTCCCTACACTTACACGGTGGAACGTAAACGGGTTATCGTCAATCGGATTCCAATCGTGAACTCTTCGTCAACGGTGATTATCAGTAATCCCGCCGGAAGTTCCGCAACTCCAACGCCGCGATTGAATGCCGGTGAAACGCTTGTCGGAAAAGTGGTTGACCGCGAAGTACCGGCAAGTACAATATCGGTTACGAAGCCGGTGTATGAACCGACAGTTGAACCAGCGGCTGAACCTGAAAGTCAGCCCGCAGCGGAACTGCCCAAGACAATCGAAACCGAAGACAGAGCAGAAAAAACGCCGTCTCTCTGATATACTTCGCAACATGTGTCCCGGCATTACAACAGAAACAAATAAGCGTCTTGTCAAAGAGGCGGAGTTGTTTTGCCGGAAATTGACGCTGTCGCATTACGAGAATTTTATCACCGTCAGTTTTCTTTTGCCGAAAAAACTGCGCAGAGCATTTTATGCGGTCTACGCATATTGCCGGCTATCGGATGACATCGGCGATGAACATGATTCCACCGGTGATGCAAAACAAGAAGCACTGCACCGCTTTGATGTTTGGGAACAGCAGTTAGACGACTGTTTCGATTTATCGAAAAGCGCACCACGGCATCCGGTTTTCATTGCGTTGCGGGAAGTGATTGAGCCGTTTCATATCGTCAAAGAACCTTTTGCCGATTTACTGAAGGCGTTCCGGCGCGACCAAATTCAAAGCCGTTATGAGACGCTGGAAGAATTGCTCGGCTATTGCCGTTATTCGGCAAATCCGGTCGGACGGATTATTTTGCGTCTGTTTGCGGCATTGGAAGAACCGTTTCGTGAACCGACGGACGAACAACTTTCGTGGTCGGACTCGATATGTACCGGCTTGCAACTTGCGAATTTTTGGCAGGATGTACAGCGTGATGCATTAATCGGCAGATGTTATATTCCGCTGGAAATTGCCGGGAAATATGATGTTTCGCTTGACGGGATAATGTCGGGACAGCGGGAAACGCCGCAGTTTCGGGAGATGCTGCGGGAATTGACAGCGGATGCGCGCTGGCGTTTGCAAACCGGTCAGTTGCTTGCCGCTTCTTTGCCGAAACGCCTTGGACGAAACATTTCGTTGTTCATCGGCGGCGGACTTGCAATTCTCAATGCGATTGAGAACTGCAATTACAACGTGTTAAGCAAACGACCGGCAGTTTCTAAATTGACGCAGTGCCGCTTGCTGCTGCGGACAGGATTTTCGGGATTTTGAAGGTATTTTTAGACAGGATTTACAAGATTTTCGGGATATTTGAGAGTAGAAAACAAGGTAAAAATTTTGGCGGAGTTTTGTGTTTTCCTTGCGTTCTTTGCGAACCTTGCGGTTGAATTTTCTTTAACCGCAAAGATTCGCAAAAAATAAAAATCTTTAAAATCATGTGAATCCTGTCAAGTACAAAAATTAATTCGCTGTAAATCAAAAAAAACAATATGAATTCCAAAAACACTGCTAAAAAAGTTCTCGCTGCATTGAAAAAAAAGTATCCCGATGCGGGTTGTTCGCTTCGGCATCATTCGCCGCTGCAACTGCTCGTCGCAACGATTCTTTCCGCTCAATGTACCGATGTGCAAGTCAATAAAATAACACCAGCACTGTTCGTAAGATACAAAACCGTTCAGGATTTTGCTGACGCATCACTTGACGAATTGGAATCGATGGTCAAAACTACGGGCTTTTACCGCAACAAAGCGAAGAACATAAGACACTGCTGTGAACAGATAATTGCGGACTTCGGCGGCAAGATTCCTGAAACGCTTGCCGAATTGACAACGCTGCCCGGTGTCGGACGCAAAACGGCGAATGTTGTTCTCGGCAATGCTTTCGGTAAGAACGAAGGGTTTGTTGTCGATACGCATGTTTTCCGGCTGTCTCACCGTATTGGTTTAGCGGAAGGAAACACACCGGAAAAGACGGAACAGGAACTGATGAAAGTGTTTCCGCAAGATGACTGGGCGTACTTGAGTCACACCTTTATCCTGCTTGGAAGAGAAATCTGCAAAGCAAGAAAACCGATGTGCGAAGTATGTCCGCTGGAAAAATTCTGCGGTAAATTTTGCGGGGGCTAAAGCCCAGGTCTGACGCATCAAAAATTACTTTTTATCACTATTACCATCCCATCCTTAATTTTATATATTTTTCCGTTGTCTGTTTTTTGCTTAGTTTGTCTAATTCATTTTTCCCTCGAACATTTTTCCTCTCACACGGACGTGCCCATGCAAAAGATA
>WRCR01000417.1 GCA_009783865.1 Planctomycetaceae bacterium
ACAAGAGCAAAATAGAAGGTCCGATTCTTGAAGCACATCTTTCGGCGGCACTTTGTCATTTGGGGAACATCTCGTACCGCTTGGGCGAAGTTGCACCGGTTGCCAGCGTCAAGAGTGCTTTCGGCAATGACGAAATCGTGCAGAAAGCGGTGAGTGCCGTGATGAAAAACACGACCGACGCGCTGCCCGGCTTGGAAAATCCGCAGTGGACGCTGGGACCGAAATTGGCGTTTGACCCCACAAAGGAACAATTCGTCGGCAACGCCAAAGCGGACGCGCTGTTGACCAGGGACTACCGTGCGCCGTACATCGTGCCGAAGAATGTTTGATTTTTTTTGTGTAGGATTAAAAACCTACGCTAACTGAACTCTGCTGGTGGAATTGACTATTCAATTCCCGCCAGCGTTTTACCATTGACATAATTCTGTACGGTTCTGTTGCCGACAAATCGTTTTGTTCTGCCCGGTCAACCGATAAATTGTAAAGCGACCAGCCCATTATATCGATGCTTTTTGCTGCCGGTACTTTCGGCGGCTGTTCGCCTGTCTTTTCGTAAAGTATTTTCCAATCACCGATACGCAAGGCAGCGTTCCCTTCGTGTTCAAAATAGATATAATCCCGCTCAACTTTTTTCTCCGAACCGAGAATCGCCGGCAGCAAACTCACGCCCGGAAACGGCGGTTCAGCGTCCTTTTTGATTTCCTTCGGATTGCCGCCTGTCAATTCAATCAGCGTCGGAACAATATCGACAACGTGGGCTAAATCGTCCCGCAGCGTTTCCGCTTTTTTGATTCCTTTCGGATAATGAACGATGAACGGCGTTGAAATACCGCCTTCGTTGTTCCAAACCTTATGACGGCGAAACGGCGTGTTTGCCGCCGTTGACCAGCCGGGACCAAGACAGAGATATGATTCTGCCGAACCCGCAGCGGCATTGGGATTGTGACCGTCTCCGCGAATCATAATCTCGGCTGATGCCCCGTTATCAGTTAGAAACATTATCAACGTGTTGTCAAGCACATTGTTTTCTTCTAGTTTTCGGACAATCCGTCCGATTTCCTTGTCCATTCTGTCCACCATTGCAGCGTGTACCGCCATTTTAGCGGTTTGCCATTGTTTTTGGACTTCGGTCAGTGAATCCCACGCAAACGGAAAGAATACTTCGGCAAGCAATTCGTCGTGAGCGTGTTTGTTGTTGTACGGCGGTCCGATATGTTCTTCCCGCAATGATAAGGAACAGTTCACGATGCCGAGTGAGCGCGATTTCTCAAATCGGTTCTTTCGGATAGTATCCCAGCCGACGGTATAAGTACTGCGGTATTTTTCGATGTCCTCCGGCAATGCCTGCAAAGGAAAATGCGGAACTGTATAAGCAGTGAAAAGAAAGAACGGTTTGGATTTATGTCCGCAGAAATGTTCGTCCAAGAATTTCAGGGAATAGTCCGTGAAAGCACAAGTCGAGTAATATCCTGCGTCTTTTTGTACCGGCGGCAGCGGTTGGTCGTCTAGTTCATGATTCTGCGGATTGAAGTTGCGGTTATGGTCATGCAAAATATACGAATGGTCAAAATTGCCGTCTGCGATTGCTTTCGGCGCACCGTTGATATGCCACTTGCCGGAGTGATAACATCGGTATCCGGCGGGTTTTAAATATTTCGTCAAGACCGGCGACCAATCATCAAACTTTTTGTCTCTCCGAGCGGGGTCCATACCGTTCTGTTGCGGATAATAGCCGGTTGCAAGTGCGCAGCGGGTTGACCAGCACCGTGAGGTATTGTAAAACTGCGTGAAACGCAGTCCGTTGGCGGCGAGTTTGTCGAGATTCGGCGTTTGAATTTCGCCGCCGTAGCAGCCCAAATCGGAGAAACCCATGTCGTCCGCAACGAGCAGTACGATGTTTGGGTTGTCAGCCGATAGTGCTGACAAAAGAGGAATCATCAGAAATAAAAATACCGTGAAAAATGTTCGCATAGTTAAACTTTCTCTTCGTTAGTGCATCGCAGGATTTCTAATCCTTCGCCGCTTTGAGCAGTAAGAACAGAGCATGCCGCACTAGCGGTTCGTTTCCAGCGGTACATACCCAACGTCCTGCACAAGTTTCTGTCCTTGCGGCGAAAGAAACCACTCGGTCAATTTCGGGACATTCAGATTCGTGTTGTCAGCGCGGGAAATGATGACAAGTTCGCCAATCAGCGGGTACGAACCGTTCTGAATGTTTTCAATAGTCGGTGCAATGCCGTTGATTTTCAATAACTTCACACCGTCGTGCTTGAATAAACCCTCGACATAATACCGGAACGAAAACCCGATGGAATTGCCGTAATTGCGGTAGTCGGCTACATCTGCCACGATGCCTCCCATGTCCCGTCGAAACTCCTCTTTCAATGGCGGGGCAAGCGGTACCTCACCCATCACCCGGAGCATTGCCGTCTGACTGCCTGAACCTTCGGGACGCTGAAACGGCAATATGCGCTCATTCCTGCCGCCGACTTCGTTCCAGCGGGTTATCTTCTTGGAATAAATATCTCGTATCTGGTCGAGGGTCAAACCTTCCACCGGATTGATTGTACTAACGAAAAAGACAAACGCCTCATAACCGATGGGTGTGATGACCAGTTCAATTCCCTTGTCAGCGGCTTCTTGCAGTTGTTTACCCGAAGGGCGTGCCATGAAAACCATGTCGCTTCTGTATTTTATATTGTCATTGAGCAGCGAGCCAAATGCTTGTGGTGAAGTACCTACCGTCACGTGTGCATCCCAATGCCTGTAATCAAATTGTATTTTTTCCGTATCGCGGTACAATGCTTCGACTGCTGCTGCATAGACCGGATAGAGAGCAAACGCGCCGTGAATTTTGGGATGTCCGAAATCAATGAAGAAAGCCGGCAACCCGACTTTGACCAGTTTATTGTTCTCGGTAAAGGGAATATATTCGGATAAATCCGTGTCGCTTCTGTAGAGATTTCTGTCGCGTTCTTCCCGAACAATCATGCGTTCATCGTGGTAGGAAGGCAAGAAAACCTCTGCTCGAAAATGGTTATATGCTAAACTGACAAAGCCGCAAAGGATAAAGGTTATGATGGAATACAGAATCAAAGCACGCCATTTGGGAACCGGCGGAGCAATGCAGGCGACATGAATTGTACCTGCCGCTGCGCAGAGAAATGTTACAATGCTGGATATAATTAACGCTCCTGTAATGGTGCCGAAGAGTAACACGAAGCCCAACGGGATTAAATACTGGGGAAACGCATACATCAAGTTCCACCGGGAAGCAGGAAACAGCGTTGGAGTGAAATACAAACAGACGGCACTGACCGCTAATCCCCAAAAGAGCGGTATCCAAAAGGGAAGAATCCACAGAGCAAAGGAACCCGGCACTTGCCCCGCCTGATGATTTGCCGAAAAGCGTATGATGAGTACTACGCAGAGAAACAAAAGAAGTCCGCAGACAGCACATGCGCCGAGAGCGAACCAGTTGACATCGATACCGGGTCCCCCATTCAAAAGGAGGAGAAAAGAGATTGGACCATTGATAACCGCACCGGGCAGCAGAAACGCCCAGAGCGTAGTGAAAAACAAGTAGCCGAATACGCTGTACCGTTTCGGCGGTTTTGTAATTTGGGGTTCGGACATGTTGTGATTGTAGCAGGTTGTATAGTAAACGCAAGTGCGAAAA
>WRCR01000418.1 GCA_009783865.1 Planctomycetaceae bacterium
CGACTAAAATACACCGAACGCCACTTATCGAACGGTGGAGCATCCTGATACAAACGCCAAAACTGACATAACACTTTCCGGCGAAAACCTTAGAAGGCAAAATATGTATCGGCTCTCTATTACTGGTCTTCCAATTTTCGAAGGGCTTTATTGATAAACCGACTTGCCTGACGAAGGAGCGATTTAACTTCAGTTATCGTTTTTGGGTCGAGCGACTCTTCCCAGTCACCGTTTAAATGGTCAATGTCATCCTTGTATGTTGAATCGTCTGTATCCGTTGCGCTGTTTTCTTCGAATTCGTTCCCGCTTGGAATTTCCCCACTGCATCCCTGTTCTATAAGGAATTTTGCAATCGCCGAATTTCCATTTTCTTTTGCAACGTCGAGCGTAGTTTTGCCGTCATTGGTTTTTGCATAGATATCCGCTCCTTGAAAAACAAGAAACTTAACCACTTCGAGGTTGTTATCCAATATCGCCCAATGGAGCGTAGTTTTGCCGTCATTGTCTTTTGCATTGACATCGGCACCGTGTAGCACGAGAAGTTTGGTCGCTTTGACTTTGTCATCGCCAGATAGGCAGCGTTCAATCGGTGCAATTTTTCCTGCCGCCCAATGGAGCGGAGTCCTGCCGTTGTTGTCTTTCGTATGGATAACCGAACCTACAGAAATGAGAAAAGACATTATCTCAATGTTCTTATTGTGCGTTGCCACATAAAGCGGAGTATATCCATTCACATCTTTTGCGTTAACATCCGCACCTTGAGAAACGAGTGCCTCAACTATAAAGCAGCTCACCTGTACTGCTGAGTGGAGTGGGGTTCTGCCGTTGTTGTCTCTCGCGTTAACATCGAATTCAGGGGATTTGAGGAGATTGGCAAGCGCATGTACGTCAAGAGCTATCGCCTGATGAAGTAATGTACCGCCATCATCATTTGCAGCACCATCTCTATCGCCGGTGTTCATGTTTCGTTTTCTTTCATAAAAATGATTGCGAGTCGTGTATCGTCAAAACGTTAGCAGAAAGTGAGACCGTTACGAGCGCAAAATTTCTATCAACTCTTCTGCCGAAAGTGTTGTTGCCTGGTCGGTTCCCTCAAGCAGTTTATCAGCGATGTCCCGCTTCTCGTGATGCAGTCGAACGATTTTCTCTTCAATTGTTCCCAGCGTAATCAACCTATAAACCGTGACCGGTTGCGTTTGTCCAATTCGATGAGCGCGGTCTGTCGCTTGGTCTTCCACCGCCGGATTCCACCACGGGTCAGTGTGAATCACGTAATCTGCCGCTGTCAAATTCAAGCCGCTGCCGCCTGCCTTGATGCTGATAAGAAAAGCGTCGAATTCTCCCGATTGGAAAGCATCTACACGCTTTTGACGCTCTTTCACCGGTGTCGAACCGTCCAAGTATTGATACGTTATTCCCATGCTGTCGAGTTCTTTCCGCAACATATCCAAGTGTTTCACGAACTGACTGAAAACGAGAACCTTGTGCCGGTTCTCCTTCAACTCCTCCATGATTTCACGGAACGCTTCGAGTTTCGAACTTTCTATCGTACTATTCGGCAACACCATTTTCGGATTGCAGCAAAGCTGCCTCAATCGGGTCAGCGCAGCCAATATCTGCAACCGCCCTGGTCCGGAATTATTATCCTTAATCTCTTGCAATTCCTTGAGAGCGTTGAATCTTGCCGCTTCGTACAACGCCGCTTCTTCCGGCGACAATTCGATTTCCCGAATGATTTCCGTACGTGCCGGAAGTTCTTCCAAAACCTGCGATTTCGTTCGCCGTAAAATGAACGGATGCACAAGCCGCCGGAGCGTGTTGCGGGCCGATGTCGATTGGTCCCGCTGAATCGGAACGGCAAAACGGTCTTCAAAAGACTTTTGCGAACCGAAAAGACCGGGATTCAGAAAACGGAATAAACTCCACAGTTCCGAGAGACGATTCTCAATAGGCGTCCCCGTCATGGCTATCCGAAAATCCGCTTGGAGCATCGCTGCTGCCTTGGCGCGGTTCGACTCCGGATTCTTGATTGCCTGCGATTCGTCGAGAATGACCGTTGCGTATTTCTTCGCCGAAAACAGGTCAATTTCCTGTTGCAATAATGTGTAACTCGTAATGAGCAAGTCCCGTTTTTTTGCGGAAGTGATAAGTTTGTCTCGTTTTTCCTTCGATAGCCCCACGCCGGTTGTGATTGGTTGAATACGCTTGATTTTCAGCGACGGTGCAAACCTTGCTGCTTCACGCTCCCAGTTGAAACAGACGGAAGTCGGTGCAACGACCAGTGCCGGTCCCTGATCGGCACGAAGCAAAAGCAATGCAAGGGCTTGAATCGTTTTGCCAAGTCCCATGTCGTCTGCCAAACAGCAGCCGACACCCCATTTTGCGCTGCGGGAAAGCCAATGGTATCCGTCGAGTTGGTAATCACGCAGGTCTCCGACGAAACCTTTCGGAAACGGTGCCTTGTAATCACGGGCATCGGCGATGCGTTGTTTCACATCGTTCCAGACGATGTTTTTTTGCAGCGACGGTATAGCGTCAAAAAACTCTTCCATTCCGGCTACAGCAAGCGGATGCAGTTGCACCGTTTTGCCCTTGGAATGCGAGAGTCGTTTGAGTTCGCCAAGCCGCTTGCGAAATTCGTTAGAGAGCGCGAGAAATTTTTGAGCCGATAATTTAACGAATCGGCTTTCGGAATTGTCGTCTAACAATTCCAACAGTTTTTGCAATTCAAAAACATCACCATCGACATTGAGTGTTCCAGATGCCGATAGCCATTCAGCCGCTGAAGCAAACGAAAGGTTGAAATTGCCGAACGACGCTGTTGATGTTACGGAAAACTTTTCGCCATAGGGCCAGTAAAGTTCAAAATCAACGTCTGATTTTCCGTCACGTTTTGCATCTTTCAGTTCGGCAAGAAGCGAGAGAGCATCACCGGGCGACTCGAAAAGGTATTGCTCCGCCGATTGGACGACACCATGCTGAAAAGCCTGGAACGATGCAGTGATAGCATCTCTCATTCTCTTTTCATCGGCAAGATTTCGTAATGTTTGAACGTTTTTGCCGTCAATCTCACCGAGAATCCGCTCCGAACCGATGCCTGGACGATGATTGGATCCTTCTGGACCTAAAGGACGCACGAAAAAGTCCGCTTGTATTCCTTCGCCGTTTGGAGAAAGGTAAATGTACATTTTTGAATGCACAGGAACGGTCGGTATATCAGCAAATTCGACCTTTGCATCTGTCTTTACGCTCATCTCACTCGCAAGTTTTCCTAGCAGTGATGCCAATTGCTCCTGTGCCTTTTTCGGAAACACGCGGCCATTTTCGCCGAGAATCGCCCGGATTCTCATTTCGGTTTTCGTGAGTTTGATGACCTTGTAACGGGTAGGCAATTCTTTGACAGCGAAAAATTCTTGTTGGGAATCGTCAGGGTATCCATACTTTCTATACGCACCGTGATGGTAGACATTCTTGTTCACCATAAGCGGCGGCGAAAAGGTGACGTGGAGTTGTCCATTCTTTTCCTGCATAGAAATTTCCGGTCGGGCGAGAACCAATTCAATTCGAACGGATTCTTTTGTTTTTTTATCCGGCATGGAAAAAAGGAGCGGATGCCCTACGAATTCCAATGTGATGTTCTCCTTAAACGAGTATGTCGTACCGCTGCTGTAATAACC
>WRCR01000419.1 GCA_009783865.1 Planctomycetaceae bacterium
AGTGCGTTCATGATTGCCTCGTATGAACAATGGTGTGAATGGCAGGTAAAAAGCACCTGTCCGTTTTCGCCTTCTGTGAAGGCAAGATTAAAGTCAGCACCGCCGTGGGCGGGACATTGCGAACGGTGCGAATCACCGCTGCGTTTGACCTGATAACCCAGCGATTGCAGCCGGGATACCGTGTCGCTAATAGTAATTGGTTTCATAAAAGTTGGTGAAAAAATACGGCACATCGTGCCGCTGGTTAGAAGGTGAGAGTTGAATTCAACCGAACAGAATTCGCCGGTTTACATTCCGTAAATGTTGACGGAACAAAACCAGCGGTTGGTGCGGATATGCGTTTTTGTAATAAAACGCACCGGGTTTACCGCACCGCATTTGCTTCCGGCAGCGTTGCCGGAAGCAAAATTACCCGTATCATTTACGCTTGACGGCAGTTTTGAAACAGAGCGTACACTTCGTCCAGTCGCATCACTTCGGACTTCGGCAGCATGAGTTCCGCTCTGCGGTTGCCTGCACGGACTTGATAAAAATTCGTGTCATCATACGAAATCAGAAACAGAGGTACTCCGTCGGCATCAGCGGCGTATTGCAATTCAAGGTATCCCGACAGCACAGGATTGCGGTAAAAGAATTTTGCCACAGCGGCCATTTCGCCGTCAATAATTATCGGCGAATACTGCTGCGGCAGATTCACCCGCTTGAATTCTGCAAGCCGTGAATACCAGTCATCATAACAAACATCAGACATAAAAATCGTCTCCAGAATGGGTTAAGGTTATGAAAAAATCATCTTCTCCCGCAGCGCGGCAAGAGCTTTTTCATGTTCAGCTTTCTTCTTGGCAAGTTCCGCTTTCTTTGCTTCGAGTGCCTCCGACTCCTGTTCAAGCGATTTGATTTCTTCCTTCAGAGAACGCCGGACTTCTTCGCGGTCAATTGTAATCGTTTTGCACGCTTTTTCATAACGCCGCTGCGCGTCGGCAATAGCATCATAAACCCTGCGGTGCCGGTCATACACATTGACTGTAATGCGGTTGTCCCACTGATTGTCAAGCGTTTGGTATTCCAGTTTCAACCGGATATCACGGCACGATTGTTCGAGGTTGCTCTTGTAGGAAGAAGCCGCTCTGATGCGCTGTTCGAGTTGCGAGATTTCATGCCAGATTGGACGGCATTGTGCATTGTGTTCTTCTTCCTTCTTTTGAAACGCTTCCCGCATTTTCTGCACTTTCTGCTCTAAAGCGGTCTTCTTTGCTTCGTCTTCCGGCATCTGCCGGAGAGCGGCAATTTTTTCGTCCCGCTCTTTCCGCCAGCGGACATCGGCTTCCAACTGCGCCGCATCTGCATCGGCGTTGCGGATTATCGCAAGTATCTTGTCCTGCGAAAGTTTACATTCGCCGCGGGCGATAGAACGCAATAGCTCCTGATACGCCGTTAAGTCCCTGGCGGTCTGCGTCTGTTCGGCATTCTTCAGTGCCGAAAAATCGAAACTTGTTTTCCCGACTTGAGAATTTACTGCGTCGGTCTGTGTCATAAAAAACTCCTAAAAAAGGTGAAACAAGATGGGAAACGAAAAACCCGTTTCCCGAGGAAGAAAAAATTATCCCCTCAATTAGTATATAATCACTTGAGCTGCCCTCATTTTGAAAAAAATCTTTCGAAATTTACAAAATTCTTCAAAAAAGTTCAATTATTGGAAACTTCCAATAAATCAGACAAAGTCTGCTATTGGAAATTTCCAACAAAATCAGGCGAACGAGTTCGCTATCGTGGAATAATTATCCGAAATTCGTTTCAGGGTTTCACGTCCTTTGCGAATCAAGTCCTGCTGCTGATTATACGCCTCAGGATGATCAATATGCTGCTCAATGGAATCATCAATGATCCGGACAAGCTCCGAAGGCGGCAGCGCGTCCAACTCCCAGCATTCCGTCCCGAATTTACTCCGGTAAGTTCTTGAACGGGAATCGCTGTCCTTTATCTTGTTCGGAGGAAGATTGAAACGGCTTACCTGTTCCCGATTAAGAGCGATACGCCGAAAATCGAATCTTGCTCCAAACTGCCGCAGACGGCTCTCTATGTCCCGGCTCATGTCGCTGCCGGACGGGTCATGGTCGCCCGCATACAGTATCGTGTAATTATAACCGCAGCGTCCGGCTTCAATAATGCGCTGCGCCGCTTCGCGCATCTCCGACGCACTGTTATAACCCCGGCAGGCAAGATAAGGACAGTCCCAGCTATTGCAGGTATCTTCAATAACGCTGATAAGAGCGTCTTTTTCTATCCAGATTTCCACCCGGTGCGACTGCCCTTCCCAAAGGTCAAGGTGAAACGAACGCGAACAGGACTCAAGTATCTCTTCCGGAGAATCCCACCGGGAGCGGCACTGGAGTTGACGCGTGCGGTCAACTATAGTATCCCAGTCAATCATTCCAGCCATTCGTCCGTCTTTGATAATGGAACACAGACGCTGATAGGACCTTTTTGAATTCTCTAAAAGGTTGCGCGAAACGAACTGATAGTAAAGCTGCCGTAGGGTAATACAATAACCCTGCTCCTGATATTCAGCGATAATCTCATTGGCATTTGTAATAACTTCAGTCCGTTCTTCGCTGATGCGTTTGTTAATGTAGGCATGTAGCATGTTATGGACTTTCTAATAAGGATTGTTGAAGGGAAATTAAAAGCGAATCAAGATACTGACTGGTGAACTCTGTGCGCAAAACCGACACGAATTGTTCCGGCGAATCAAGAGAAACGTTGTAAAGGGTTGTGAACCGGTTCTTTCCGGTATTGCCTTTTGCTTTAGCAGGTTTTTGGAAATTTCCAACAGGTGCTTTACCGCCTCCGCCGACATGCGATTTAGGAGACGGAGCAAGTTTCAATTCTCCGCGCACTGCGCAGACAAGGTGATGCGAAACACCAAGCCGTTTGCCGATTTCGCTGTTGCTTAACTTCTCCAGTCCTGAAATACTAAGGTATTCTTTTATTGCGTTCCGCTTGTCGCTTTGTGTTCTCTGCAAGCCGTGTTCTTTGTTTGCTTCGCAGGCAAACCGTTTGGCATCATTCAGAGTTCCTTCGCGGACATCGCAGCGGCACGAATCAAGTCCGCATTTCAGGAAGGCGGCAAACCGGTGAAAGCCGTCCGCAAGCCAATAGTGCTTTCCGTCCGTGAAAACGATAAGCGGCGGAAAGACGCTCCCGCTCCGAACCGCTTCGGCATAGTCCTCTATGGCAGCGGCATTTTCGCTTATCCGCATCTGCGTGCCGCAACTTCTAGAAATCGAAGTCAAAGGCAAAATTTCAATAGTCATAATGTTTTCTCCAAAGTGTAAATTGAGTAATCAAACGTGTCATGGGAAAACTTCCGGTGTAATGTTTTTTAGACGCAATATCTCCCTATCTCTGCCCGAAGTTCCCAACAGCGGGCAGCGTGAATTGCGGTTGAAAAAGAACAGTCAGGTGTTGACTCTTGATGACAGCCGCAAGCCGCATGGCTGCGGTAAATAAAAGACGAACTACAAGCACGTTCTTCTCTCAACCTACATCGTCCCATTCGGGACGCTGCAAAATGAGTTTTGAATCGGTGTCTTGTTTCTCCTATCGAGTTTAGTTCGCTGGACTCGCCAGTGGTCGGGATCTGCGTCCCGGCGATACAAAATCCGTTGACTG
>WRCR01000420.1 GCA_009783865.1 Planctomycetaceae bacterium
AATGTCAGCAGAATCCTGCCGAAGGAAAGAACGCTTGCGATTCAACAAACGTGGACCGTTCCGGCTGTCTTTTCGTTTTTGCAGCAACTCGGAAATGTTGACGATGCTGAAATGGAACGGGTTTTCAACCGAGGAATCGGTCTCGTGCTAATTGTCCGAAAGGACATCGCCGATGCCGTGATTGCAAGTTGCGATTTTCCGGCGTGGAACATCGGCACAGTAATCAACACAGTAATTTAATTCAATCAAAGAAACAATATATTTATGTCAAACGAAGAAAAAAGTACAGCGAAAGAGTCCACAAGCAGCGGCGTTGTTTTGGAAGCGGCACGCCGTGAAAAATTGCGGAAAATCGAAGAACTCGGCTTCGACCCTTGGGGACAGCGTTTCGATAATCACACCGCAATTCAAACAATCCGAGACAGGGAAAACGAAATTGTCCGCATTGAACCGACACAGCAGGAAATTGATGAAGCGGCTGCGAACAACCGCCGTCCGCCGCAGGCACGCTCAACGGGACCGAAAGTCAGAGCGGCAGGACGCATTATTCTCCAGCGTAAAAAGGGCAAACTGATTTTCCTTGATATTTGGGATTGGACGGGAAAAATTCAAGTACTCATCGGCGCAGGTCAAGTCGGCGAAAAGAAATGGGAACTGGCGCAATGTTTCGATTTGGGCGACATCATCGGCGTTGACGGCGAACTGATGCAGACGCATACCGGCGAATTGTCGATTGCCGCAGCGGATGTGACGTTTCTGTCGAAATCCATTAAGACACCGCCGGATAAGTTTCACGGTATTACCGACCCGGAACTCCGCAGCCGGCGGCGGTATCTTGATTTGATTCACACTGACGGCGTTTTGGAACGCATGTTGAAGCGGACAAAAATCGTTCATTCAATTCGGCAAACGCTTGCCGATGAGGATTACGTTGAAGTCGAAGGACCTACGCTTCATACCATAGCGGGCGGTGCGGCAGCCAGACCTTTCGCAACGCATCATAATGCTTTGGATATTCCGCTTGTGCTGCGGATCGCGCTTGAACTGCACTTGAAACGGCTTCTTGTCGGCGGAATGGAACGGGTTTATGAACTCGGCAGAGTGTACCGCAATGAAGGAATCGACCAGCGGCATAATCCCGAATTCACAATGCTCGAATTGTATCAGGCGTACGGCAATTACGAAACAATGATGGAATTGACGGAAAAGATTATCCGCAACGCAGTTAAAGCGATTGGTTCGTCCGATAACTTGTTCACGCAGCAGGAAAGATTTGCCCGAAAAAAGTACGATGATTTAATTCGGGAATACACCGGCGTTAATCCTGAAGATTCCGCTGCGGTTATCGAATATGCGAAGACACTTGGGCTTGATACGCAGGGAAGACACCCCGACGTAATAAAGAACGAAGTGTTTGAGGCGAAGATTGAAAAGAATTTGATTAAGCCGACTTTCGTATATGATTATCCGGCGAGTATTTGTCCGTTGACGAAACGCAAACGGGATAATCCGAACATTGCGGAGCGGTTCGAGTTGTTCGTCAACGGAATGGAATTGGCAAATGCTTACACGGAATTGAATGACCCTGATTTGCAGGAGCAACTTTTCAGCAAGCAGTTGGCGGGACAAAAGGAGGAAGACAGTATGGCGAAGATGGACAAGGATTTTATCCGTGCGCTGTGTTACGCAATGCCTCCGGCGGGCGGTCTCGGCATCGGCATAGACCGGTTGTGTATGCTGTTGACAGAAACCAATTCGATACGTGAAGTGATTCTTTTCCCGCTGCAAAGACCGGAAAGTTAAAGGGGAGGTTATTTTATAACAACGGAACGACCGGATTATTTAGCCGGTACTCCGGCTGGAAAGGAGTGATTGACATGGCAAATGACACTATTCCCATGGAATACCGCATTCCGCTTTGGAGATGGACACTTAACTCGGCATTTTGGGCGTTTCCCGCAGGGTTTGTTTTCGCCATTCCTGTCGGTTATGTCGTTGCTTTTATGTGGCTTATCTATGTTCTATTCTTCCTTGATCAGTCCTTTGGACCTGACCCAAATCCGCCAGTTCATCCGTTTTTCGAAATACTTGGCGATGCTGTTATGTATCCCGGAATGGCTTTTTGCGAATTTATGGGAATGGAGACGGGTGGTCGCCCTGTCCCAAAAGATTGGGGATATTGGTTCAAAGGGTCCCTTACCTTCGGTTTCCCCTACGCTTGTGTTCTCTCGTTCCTTCTCTTTACCTTACTGGGGTTTACAAGATTGAATCGCTCAAAACCACCCTTACCGTCGGATACTGCTTTGACCTCACCTACAGAATCAGACGCGTAAACGAGAAATTGTGCTTTCTTCCCTGTTTGAATTTGTATCTATTTTCCATCATGATATAATTACAGAATGAGACGTGTTCGTATTTACCTTGACCACTGCGTTTATAATCGTCCGTTTGACGATAAAACGCAGTTAAGTGTTCGGCTCGAAATAACGGCTGTGCTGGCAATAATGACGGCAATCCGTTCCGATGTTTTTGAGTTGGTGTGGTCATTTATGAACGAATACAAAAATAACGATAATCCGTTTGATAAGCGAAAAGAAGTGATTTTTCCTTTGGGAATATTCGGCAGCGGTAATTTGCAAACCAGACAGAGAAATACTTAATAAAAGTTTAGAAATTCAACAGAATAATATCAAACCGAAGGATTCGCTGCACCTTGCTTGTGCAGTAAAAACAAGGTGTGATTATTTTATCACAACGGATATTTCGCTGTTGAAAAAAAAGACGAAAGTTAAGGAAGTAAAAATTGTCAGTCCGATAGAATTTATTTCGATAATGGAGAAACAAAATGCAAGTGAAAACGAAACCTGATGCAGTATTACAGCGGGAGGCGATGCAACTGTTAATTGACCGGCTTGGGCTTGTCGATGCGCAGCGGTTTATTGCCAATATACAGACAGAGCAATTCGATTATACACAATGGCAGAGTAATTTGTGGGAAGGACAATCGGTAGAAGAAATCTATGGCAAAGCGGCGGCGTTTTACCACGAAAGACACCCGCAAAACAGTTGAATAACCGAACCGCTGCAAAGACCGGAAAGTTAAGGGTGAGGTTATTTTATTACTCAAACTGTAAATGCTTCGTTGCATAATTTAACGGTATTTTACAGTGAGAATTATAATACGCTTTAATACGAAAATGAAAAAGACAATTACCAATTACGCCGTTCCTTTTTTACTTTTAGCCCTTTTGCTTTCCGGCTGCGGTGCGCCGACCGTTCCCGTCTCCGGCAAAATTGTTTTTGACGGGGTGCCAGCCGAGAACATTGCGGTTTTATTTCAACCGCAAGTCGGAGGAGAAGCCGGAAAAAACGCACCGGTTGCCGCTTATGGAAAGACCGACAAGAACGGTGCGTATTCGCTTAAACTTCTTCACACGAAGCAAGCCGGTGTGATACCCGGTGAGTATGCTGTGTTCCTTTCGTGGAAAGACACAAGCGGAGAAGTGGTGAACATTACCGAGACGGACACGCAGTTGAAAAACAAGTGTCCGTACAAGATTCCGCCGCGGGCAACTTCCGGCGAAATGATATTCACCGTTCCTGCTGGCGGTACCAGCAAAGCCGACTTCGAGCTCGATTCGTCCAAAGAATCAATGCAGCCGA
>WRCR01000421.1 GCA_009783865.1 Planctomycetaceae bacterium
GTATTGAAGCCGTTTGTGAGCGGGACGGAAAGGAACAGATTATACTGCTTGAGGATTTTCAAAATCCTCGTTCCGCTTGGTGGACGAAAAACACGAATGTTCTTCGGGCAGAAGCCGCTGCACGGCACGGTCTTGACGGCAGTGCTTTCGGTATTCTTCTCGGCAGCGATGCCAAGCGGTTTCTTGAAATCATGCCGGATTTTGAAGTTGCCGCCGGTTTGCCTTCGCCGCGCTTCAACGGTGTTTGGAATAAACTGTCGCCGGATGTACGCCGGTCATATTTCTTCCTGACAACTTTCAACGTTGCGGAATTCGATGACGCACTGGCAATCGCAAAACGAGGCGGCTTTGACCGAATCTTAATCCTTCAACATTCCTTTACACGCGCCCCGGGACATTACGAAGTCAGCACGAAATCGTTCCCCGATGGGCTTCCGCAGTTAGCCGAAACCGTGAAACGTTTCAAGGATGCCGGATTCAAAACCGGTTTTCATTTTCTGGCGGCATCGATTGACCCGCCGGATACTTATTTGACACCGGTTCCCGATGAGCGTCTCGTCTATGGTGTCGAAACGAAACTTGCCGAAACGGTCGCCGCCAATGCAACTTTTTTACCGACAGTTGCCGCTCCGACAAGTTTTCCCAAAGAAGACGGCGGTTATATGGGACACGGCTGCGTTCTTCGTATCGGTGACGAATTGATAACTTACGCTAAACTCAAGACGGACGCACCTTTCGGCTTTGAGGGCTGCCGCCGCGGACATCTCGGAACCAAAGCGGCGGAACACAACAAGGATGCCGTTGTGCGTCACTTGACCCGCGCTTACGGATACCATCGGATTGACCTCGATACTGACCTGCTCACTGAAGTTGCCTCTCACTTTGCGAAAGTTGCAAACGCCTGCAATATCGACATGATGTACTTTGACGGTTCTGAATGGCTGCAAGGCGAACATTGGTATTACAACGCTAAACTGCAAAAAGCGTTTTATGATGCTGTTGATAACAAGAATATGCTAATGCAGGGCAGCAGTTATTCGCCGTATTCGTGGCATCAATTAGCGCGGACTGCTTCCGCCGACGGACACGGCGATTTGAAAGGATACCTCGACCAGCGGTCACCCGGTATTGCGGCTGGAATACCTCATCATGCCATGCCGCAAGACATCGGCTGGTATTATGCTTACGATGTGAACTGCACTATCGATATGTACGAGTACATTCTCTTGGCAACACTTGCTTATGATTCATCGATGTCATTGCAGGTTTCCGTCAAGGCAGCGCATAATCATCCGTTCATCGGAGAAATTCTTGACAAGATTAACCGGTATGAACAACTTCGTCTTTCGGGAAGAATCACGCCGGAACTTCGCGAAAAAATCAAGATTGATTCACAACTCGGCGGTAAGAAACCGGAAGAGATTGCGGAGAAGTTCGCTCATCTGCGGAAGGAATATCGCCTCCTCGGCGAAACCGGTAAAGAACGTTTGCAGCGGGTTGTTTATACACCTTGGCAAAAAATTGAATCGGCAGAAAACGCAACTTGGGATGTTGAGGTGCTGGAAAATCTCGGAAAGGTAAGCGTGGGATTGAATGTACATCTTTTGCCCGAAGCAGGTGAGAAACAACTGGTCAATCCGTTTGTTGAGATAAACGGCAAACGAATCGCTTTGAAAACAACGCTCACTTCAGGACAGTATGTTTTCCAATGGCAGGGCGAACCGAGTCGGCTTTACGCTCCGCAGAAGGAGGTCTCGTTGATTGCAGAAGGCGAGGGTGAACTCAAGGAATTGTCCCCGGTGAAGTATAAGGTACGATTCGGTGCTGATGAACTGCTGCCATGTCGTGTTCGCTTGACGTTCCAACCAGCGGAGAGTATTGCGATACCATAGAGCCGGAGTACCGGCTAAATAGTTGTTGTTAAAACAAGCCGAAGAACGGTCGGGGATTGCTCTCGCTTTTGCTGTTGTTTCCGCCAAACACACCGCCGGTAAGTTTTTTCGCCGATTGTCCGCTGTTCAATATCGGAACCGCCTGCCGTCCTGTAAAAGGACAAGCGGCGTTTTTCTTTTCGTTTGAGAATTCCAATTCCGCTTCGATAACGAATTCAGACGGAACGCTTGTTATTCCTGCTTTTGCAAGGTCGAATTCAAATTCGCAGGCGTGTCTAACTGTCTCGTGTCTGAATGAAAGTCCTTCTTCAGTTCCGCTTCCTAATTCTTTGCCGGTGGACTTTTCGATTGCCTTCCATTTAACGGAGGCATTTTCGATTCTGTATGCCCCCTGATGGTCGACGAGGACATAACCCTTAATAACGTCGGAACTTGCGTAAGCGTCCCGGCGCAGCCAGACGATGACTGCGGTTTCGGCGGTTATTTCTTTCCATTCTTTTTCGGTGATAGCCCCTTCAAATTCGGGGGGCAATTCTTTTTGTGAAAAATACCGCAAGTCGTAATCGGACAGTTTGACTTTATCCGGGTCGAGACGATGTTCTTCAATCCGATGTTTTAGTCCTTTGATTTCGGACATCGCGAAAGTCAGTCGCGCTCTTTCGGAGGTAGGTGCCGAAATTTCGCCTGCGGACTCCGCCGATTTGACAACTGCCGGAAAAGAAAACAAACTGGCGACGACTAAACAAGTGATAGGAATTAAACGAAACATCGGTACTCACTTACGGATAGAAATAAAAACTGCGATTACATCATATTTTGTCGGCATTTTGACGGGACGAGTTGAATTTTTGCGGATTTTTCCGAAAAAAAGGGGGTGGGTATGTAAAAGAACCTACCGAGCGTACCATTCCTACGGAATGGGTTTTGTTGCCGCTCAAAACACAATCCAAAAAATTCCTCGACAAACTTTTACACCCGTTAAAAAGCCGGAAAGTTTTTTCGCGGTGCTTTCTTAAAACTTTCAGGAATCGGGTCGCCAGGCTTCCATGAATCCTTCCACGAATCGTCCTGCTTTTCGTTGAGACCGAGACGCTCGACAAGATACTTTGGCGCGTCGGCAAGAATCTTTTCCAATCGTCCGGTCTGTTCTTTCGTCAGAACCGCAAGAATCTTTGCCCGAACTCTGGCGTGAAGTTGCGTCAGCGGAATAAGTGCTTCCGCCTCCGCTTTGTATTCCTTTTCAAAGTTAAGAGAAGAGAGAGGTTGGTCAGGACCAAGGTTTTCAATTAAACGCTCACTTTTCTTCATTTGTACTGCCATCACTTTTTCCATCAGCGGAGGAAATTCCCGCTCGTACTCTTCATGGATAGTTTCAATTTTTGTCCGCTGTTCGGCAGTCAGGTCAAGCATGTCGTATTGCCCAAAGTGTTTCATGGTACGTGCAGGGTTGGAATTGTCAAATCAACTTAACGGAATTATAACATCTATTCGGTTCGACTGCAAGTTTTCTCTACGGCGGTACAATCTTACGGGACGGCGTTGTTCTCGCTACTCAAACTGGCACTTTTTGCTCTTGCCAACATTAACGGGTGTGCTACCATGTCCGCCGGTTGCCCCGCAAGTTTCGGCGGCCCAAAAAAACAATACAGTCGCCTACACTTGCGGCTCTGTTCTCGCCACTCACCACTCGTTACTCACCACTCGTTACTCACCACTAAATGTCAAAATAGGTAAAATAATGTTAAGATAGGTAGTCACCATGTGCAAAAA
>WRCR01000422.1 GCA_009783865.1 Planctomycetaceae bacterium
CCGGAAGTATATCTTTGTCCGTCTGACCTTAATTCCCGGACTCCGGGTTATCCAACGGCAAACTGGGGAGAAGAAAGATATGCAGCGGCAGGAAAAAACTATATGACGTGTATCGGCGACTGGTCACGGCATGACGGCAACGCCAGCCGTCATAATCATCAAGCGACATCTGCCCGGCAGTACACCCGCGGTATGTTCGGAACACTATGCTGGTTTGGCATCGAAGCCTGTCCTGATGGAACGAGCAATACGGCATTTCTTTCCGAGCGGTGTAAGTCCCCCGGTCCTGATTCCACGCTGCTCCGCGGTTCTGGGGTCTATGGAAACGCCAGTCCATCCGGTACGAATCCTCAAACTTGTTCTTTGGTCCGAAACGGCAATAGAGTCACTGCTCCGAGCGGCGGCGGAATTATCAATCCGATGGCGGGAACTTATGCTTATGACGGTCGTGTGTTTGCCGGTGCGTTCACGACTATTACTCCGCCCAACGACCCGGCTTGTTTGAACGCTGCTAATTACGGCAATGGTGTTGTTCCGCCGAACAGTTATCATTCCGGCGGTGTCAACTTGGCACTGGTCGATGCTTCTGTCCGGTTTATTTCCGATACGATTAATACCGGCAATCAGAACACAGGTACAAGTTCGGGGGGTGGTCCGTCTCCCTACGGAGTGTGGGGGGCCTTGGGTTCAAAAGACGGCGGCGAAAGTTTGACACTATAGTTTAACCGCCGACCTTAAGTCGGCGGCGTAAAAAGAAAGGAAAGAATAATTATGAGAACACCACTACTGAGAACACCACTACTACTACTGTGTTTGTCCGTTTTGTTTATAACCGGCTGCGGAGAAGCAAAGCCGCCCGGAATGCCGCCGCTGTTTCCCGTGTCAATAACGGTAACGATGGACGGCGAACCGCTGACAGATGCCTTGGTATCCTGCACTCCCGAAGACAATTCGCAATGGTTTGCCGGAGGAGTTACCGATAAAAACGGACAGGTTGCTTTACAGACCAAAGGAAGGTACAATGGCATAGCCGCGGGAACGTTTAAGGTCACTGTTATCAAAAATTTGCTGTCTCCTGATTCAACCGAATCAGAAACCAAACAGTTGCGTATAGTTCATAAAAATTTTAATGATACATCGACTTCACCGCTCTTGCTTGTTGTGGAAAAAGGAACTAAATCCGCCGCATTTCAAGTCGAACCGGCACCGAAAAATGATTTTATCGTTGACTAAATTCAAGGAACAAGGAGTATAACAATGCAGCGTATTTCGTCTTTTGTTTTAACGTTTCTTTTGTTTCTGTTTTACTTTGCCCCGATAATACCTGCTGCGGAAAACACCGGAGAGTGGAGCAGCAAGGAAATTGCCCGGTTTAAGGCAGCCGAAGCAAACCAAGGCGTTGCTGTGGATAATGAGTTTTTCTACGCCATTACCAATCGTCAAATTGGGAAGTACAAAAAGAGCGACGGAACTTTTGTTGACGGCTGGAAAGATGTTAGAGGCGGACCCTTCATTCACTTGAACGCCGGCTTTGTCAAAGACGGCAAACTGATTTGCGCTCATTCCAATTTTCCCGGCGTTCCAATGGTTAGTTCTGTTGAAACATGGGATGCTAAAACGATGAAGCACATAGAGAGTCACTCTTTCGGCATCGCTTTTGGTTCCTTAACTTGGACGACAGAAAAAGACGGTGTTACTTATGCTTGTTTCGCTGACTATGCTGGTAAGTCGGGCAACCCCGATAGGGGACCGGCATTTACGCAGTTGATTCGTTTTGATGAACAATGGCGGTCAACCGGCGGCTGGGCATTTCCAGCGGCACTTGTTGAGAAATTTAAAGGCAGCAGTGCTTCCTGCGGTGCTTTTGGACCAGGCGGATATTTGTACGTTACCGGTCACGATGACTTGGAGATGTTCGTCATGGATTTCCCTGAAGCCGGCTCAATATTGCGATGGATTGCTACGATTCCTGTGCCTTTTGAAGGACAGGCGTTTTCGTGGGACCCGGTGAACAAGCGGGTTGCTTACGGCATCGCCCGCAAAACAAAGGAAGTCATTGCCATTGAAGTCACCATTCCTGAAAAATCGAAATAGACC
This sequence comes from Planctomycetaceae bacterium, assembly GCA_009783865.1. GTDB lineage: Bacteria > Planctomycetota > Planctomycetia > Pirellulales > Thermoguttaceae > WRKP01. The sequence goes on from WRCR01000422.1 coordinate 2,098, forward strand.
ATGGCAAAATCCGTTGTTGTCATACCGGCGAGATATGCTTCTACCCGTTTGCCGCGAAAATTGCTGCTGAACGAAACCGGCAAGCCGCTGATTCAATATACTTACGAATCCGCATTGCGGGCAGCATTGCCGGAAAATGTTTCCGTTGCCTGTGACCACGAAGAGATTTTCGAAGCCGTGAAAAGTTTCGGCGGAACGGTTTATATGACTAATCCCGAAGCAAAAAACGGAACAGAACGTATTGCGGAAGTCGCCGAAAAATTAACTGACACCGATATTATCGTCAACGTTCAAGGCGATGAACCGGAATTGTCCGGCGAAGCAATCGACTTGGTGATTCAAATGCTGATGGACAATCCGGCAGCGGTAATGTCAACGCTCTGCACACCGATTCGGAATCGGCAGCAACTCGAAGACCCTGCTTGCGTGAAAGTTGTTTTCGACAAGAACGGCAAGGCACTCTATTTCAGCCGGAGTGTGATACCGCATCCGCGCAACGGAATCAAGGACGAAATGTTTTCGCAACAGCCGCCGTTGTTTTATCAGCATATCGGAATGTATGCGTACAAACGTGATTTTCTTTTGTCTGTCAGCAAGTTGCCGCAGTCGGACAACGAAGTTGCGGAATCACTGGAACAACTGCGGGTACTGCATCACGGATACAGCATTATGGTTGGCGTGATTGAGGAACCCGCATTCGGAATTGACACGCCGGAGGACTACCGCCGATTTGTCGAAATGCATCAGCGTTTGCGCAAGGATTTTTAACCCTACGTCAACTTTGCTAGAAGTTCGCGGTTGATTTTGACATTGTGCCGCACATCTACCGGAAAATGCTTCAAAATCCTAATCTCGGCAATGCTTTCCGTGAGCGGATTAGCCCTTCCCAATTCCAGCAACTCCGCAATCAGTTTCTTACGCTGCTCCTCCGTTTTCGGATAATGTTCCGGCAACGGTTCGACAAAAATCCTCGCTCCAGAACCCTGCGGTGAACCCGTCAGCGCAGAACGGTAAATCGCCGCGTGTTGATTGAATACCGCCTCACACGGTATCGTAAATAAAACATCATTTCCTCTAACAACCCGATGCGCCTTCCGTCCGCAAAACCAAAACCGGTCTTGTTCGTCCAAATAACCGACATCGCCCATCCGATGCCAAATTCGGTTAGCAGAGTCGAGCATCTTTGCGGCAGCATTCGCCTGCGGACGGTTGACATACATCTTCGTGACCTGCGCACCGGTCACCGCTAATTCGCCGATTTCTCCAAGCGGAACCTCTTCGGCAAATTCGAGACGCTCAATAAGGGCATCGGTTATTTTGATGACTTTCCACTCGATTGACAGAAATCTTCGTCCGACACAAACGCCGCCGCCTTTGTTTGTCCGAAAAACGGTCTCTCCTAGTACTTCTCCGGCAGAAATCGAAGCAACCGGCAATGCTTCCGTCGCCCCGTAAGGAGTGAAAATATCGCCTTGCGGGTGAATACAGGGTTTCAATTTTCCAAGTATTGCCGCTGAAACCGGCGCGCCTGCGGAAACCGCCCGTTTC
>WRCR01000423.1 GCA_009783865.1 Planctomycetaceae bacterium
AACACATTTATTTGTCAAAAGTTACTATCTCAAAAAGGAGTCATTCTTGCAAGAACAATTTACCTAAAATCGCGGCTACACCCTTTATTATGATCTGGAAGTCGTTTGTTAAATCGTTTATTCCTCCGCTTCCTTTTGTGCCGCGTATTCGGCGGCTGGTGATGGAACTTCCCCGTTCCAACTTCAAACCGGTGCCGCTGAACACGGAGCAGTTTCTTTTTCAGACCGCCGAATTTGAAAGAGATTGCGAAGATATCGTCACGGCATTTCCAGAGGACGGACCGGACTTCTTGGAATTGAAACAGCGGCGAGAGGAAATGACAAAGCGGTTTCTGAAAAAAATCCCCTGTTTCGTTGTCCGTGAGAAAACAACCAGCCGACTGCAGGGTGCCGTTTGGATGCTGCCGGAAGGATTTGACTTTCTCAACCGCAATCAAAAACATTCTGCCGCAACTGTCTTTCAGGTATTCAACTTATTTTTGAACACCGAAAAAAGAGGGCAGGGACTCGGAAAACAACTGCTCGCCTTTGCCATTGACAGTATTTTTTCAACAACCGATTGCGAATTCATCGTCAGCCAGACAAGAGAACACAGGATTTCATCCCTGCTGATACACTTGAAAATCGGCTTCGCTGTTTTGGGAACACACAGTGCGCAAAAAATTTGCGGCATCTATTTACCGCGTTTTGCCCGCATCAATGTTCATCCGTTATTCAATGATTTTCCAAAAACGCCCGTAATTTTACTGACGTATGACGGAGCAAATCCGCTTGGAATCATTCGGTCTTTGGGACGACATCTGGTTCCTCTCTATGTGTTAACGACAACCCGCAATACATCTTTAGCGTGGAGCCGCTATGTGAAAAAAATCTTGACCGTATCTCTGGATAACACAAAAGAAATACAGGAACGGCTGGAGGATTTTCTGCGCATAACCGGTTCGCAAACCGGCAAGCCGATTCTGATGCTTACTAACGAGTCGCATTATCCTGAACTCGAACCGCTCAAGGATTTTTTAGACGAACACCTCAACGTATTGACCCCCTTGAAAAAAGCGATTCCCTTGACTTCCAAGAATGCTCAATTTCCGCTGGCATTGCAAGCCGGTTTTCGCGTTATGGAAACGGTAATGCTGCGTACTCCAAACGATTTGAACGAGGTCGAAAACAAACTTGCTTTTCCGGTGATTGTGCGTCCTACGTCCAACAAATTGCGTGACAGATTGGACATGAAGACGGCACTTTACGAAAACATCAGTGCAATGCGGGAACATCTCAATCCGCTGTTGTCGGAAGAATATGTCGAATTAATCGCTCAGGAATTCATACCGGGTACTGACCGGGATATTCTCGTTTTTATGGCAAGTTGTGATGACACCGGTGAACCGCGTCTTTGGTTGAGCGGCAGAAAAGTCCGGCAAAACCCGCCCGGTCGAGGTGTGATGGCATCAGGAACGGTTGACCCGATTCCCGATGCGGATTTCGTTGAAAGGTCAAGAACTCTTTGCCGACTGTTTGGGCTTCGAGGATTTATCGGAATTGAATGTAAGCAGCATGCCATATCGAAAGAACATGTTTATATCGAATCGAGTTTTCGTCCCGAAGGATTTAATTCGATGTGTCTTGCCGCCGGTGTTGATTTGGTTTGGGACTCCTATCTAACGGCGTTGGGCAAGCCCTGCGGTGCAATACGTCCCGAAAAATATAAAGGTTCGTGGGCTTACGCAGAATTGGAACACGGAACGATGAAAGCCCTCTTAAAAGAAGGCAGCCCCGATTGGTGGAAAGTCCTGATTCCGCTTCCGAGACCGATTTCCTACGCATTTTTTACTTGGGATGACCCGTTGCCGTTTTTCCATTCCTTTGGGACGCTGCTTTGGAGAAAAATCAAACGGTATTTTTCATAAACACTTGACAAAACGGTATAAAATCGTAAAATTAAGATGAGTTTTCGTTTTGCTTCGCAGTTTTTCAATAAATTCGTACTATGAAGTGTGTTATTGTTTCGCCGGAAAAAACCGTTCTTGATGTTGAAACCGATTTCGTTGTTCTGCCGCTTTCAGACGGAGAATGCGGCATTTTGGCGGGACATTCTCCGCTCATTGCCCGTCTTGGTGCAGGTGATTTGCGTATTCAAAACAAGAACGACAAGACCGTCTATTATGTCGAAGGCGGCTTCGTGGAAGTTCTTGACGATACCGTTGCCGTGCTGACGATGAATGCTCTGCCTATTGCGGAATTGAATGTAGAAGATGTAGAAGAACAATTGAACGAAGCAATGGAACTGCCGTCTAACACGCCGGAAGCAACCGAATATAGAACACAAGTTATCGCCGACCACACCGCAAAACTGCGGACAGCGAAAAAATATGCAAAGGTGTAATCAGTTTAGCCGCCGTCTTTAAGACGGCGGTTTTGTCCTTTCCTCCCCTTTTTACAACTATGAAAAACAAACTCACCATTCTGTTGTGTTTTGTTATGTTTCTATCAATCAGCAAATTGACTGCTGCCGAAAAATTCACGCCGAAAGTACCAATGCCGGTACACAAACGGCTTGTTGTTGCCCATCGCGGTGCTTCATTTACTGCGCCGGAAAATACGCTGCCTGCCTACAAGGAAGCAATTCGAGTCGGCGCAAATGGTGCCGAGTGCGATGTCTATATTTCAACCGACGGCGTAATGTTTCTAACGCACGACGGCACCGTCAAACGAACTCTCGGCGGCGGTGACGAAAAAGTGACAGCACTAACCTACGCCGAAATCAAAAAGCGGGATGCCGGTGCGTGGAAAGACCCGAAATATGCCGGAACACACGCTCCAACGCTGGAAGAATATCTGCAAGTACTCAAAGGAACAACCTGTTATCCGGTAATCGAAATCAAACAAGCCGGCTTCGAACAAAAACTTGTCGATGCTGTGAAAAAAGCGGGAATGACAGAGGTCTCAACCATTATTGCATTTTCTAAAGACGTTGTCAAAGCAGTCCGTAAAGCAGACCCGAACATCTCGGTCGCTTTCCTCAGCGGCAAACCGAAGGATAAAAATACTGATGAAGAAATCGTTGCCGCGCTCATCAGCGATTGCAAAGAACTTGATACAAATGTTCTCGATTTACAGCATAACTTTCTCACAGAGAATATCATAAAATCGCTGCAAGCAGCAGGAATTCACGTTTGGGCTTGGACAGTCAACGACCCCGTCAGAATGAAGCAACTGTTGGATTGGGGTATTGAAAGCATCACCACCGACATGCCGGACTTGCTGGTGACTGTTATCAAAGAACGCCCTGACCTGCCGCTGCTTGATATTTCGCAGGATACCGCCCGTCATACGGTTATCGCGGCGGGAACCGAGGAAGTATATCAGGGACATCCGACTTCGGTTTTAATGCCGGACGGCAAAACGATTTTTGTAGTTTGGTGCATCAATCACGGCGGTGCCGCTGGTCCAATGGCGAAAAGCACAGACGGCGGAGAAACGTGGGTTCGTCTCGACAAAAAATTGCCGGAAGGATTCAAAAAACATATGAATTGCCCCAGCATTTACCGAATGGTTGACGCAGCCGGAAAAGAACGAATCTTCGTATTCTCCGCTCATCAGCGAATGCCCAGCATAGTCAGCGAAGACGGCGGCAATACTTG
>WRCR01000424.1 GCA_009783865.1 Planctomycetaceae bacterium
CCGAGCGGTCAGACCGAGCAAGACAAGAGCGAGTAATCCTGAAAAAGGATGCGATACTCCTTGTTTTGACCGCGGGTCGGGAATGGATTTAAGTGTTTCGGCTATTTGCAGGATTGAAGTGTTCATTTTAACCGCCGTGAATGGAAACTTCTGGGGAAACTGTGACGCTGACGAACCGCACTTACGTTAATACGAAGAAACTGCAAAATTGTTAGGGAAAAAACTTGAAATCGGACTGGGGGGGAATGATTATTTTGAGCATAGTCAAAATTTTTTCAAGCGGCACTTTTTGCCGTTGACAATACCGCAATTCATGATAAAATAAGTGAGAATGGTAATTAGATGCGGTGAAACTAACAGGATACCGTAAGGGCTATGCCGTTAAAAAATGAGACATCGGATAAAGCATCAAGCAAGGATGACCGTGCTTTTCAGGTTATGCTCTATGAATGGTCAGCCCGCGCTTCGGCGGTCGCTTTCGGTATGGTAATGCCCGCTCTAATCGGTCTTGGAATCGATTTGTATTTCAAGACCTTGCCGATTGGAATCATTTCCGGTACAATACTCGGCTGCGTTGCGGGGTTTTGGCAACTGGTAGAAATGATCCGAAATAACGAAGATAAAGAAAAAAAACAGACAAAATAAACAATGGCTGGCGGAATAAATATCGCAGACCTGGCGGGACACGTTAAGGACTCATACGAGTTTCATTTTCCGTGGGGACATTATGAACTGCCGCAAGTATTGCAAACACTTGGCATATCTAAATACGTCATTATTGAATTCGCAGCCGCTGCACTGATGTTCGCCATTTTCATTCCGTTTGCAAAAAAAATTAGCGGCGGAAAACAAATCAAAGGACGCTTCTGGAACTGCATCGAGGTTTTTCTCATTTATCTGAAAGACCAAGTTATTGTTCCCAGCATCGGCAGTAAAGAGCAGGCGGCTCCATACGTTCCGTATCTTTGGACTTTGTTCTTTTTCGTTCTTTTCTGCAATCTCGGCGGGCTTGTCCCTTGGATGGGTTCACCGACCGGCTCGGCAGTTGTCACCGGCGTTTTAGCACTAGTAACACTAACCGTTGTTATTGCTACCGGTATCAAACGTCACGGGGCGATTGGTTTCTGGACAGGAATGGTTCCGCATATCGAAGGAAAAGTCGGCGGCATCGAATTATCGGCGGTTTTGGGACCTTTCATGTTTGTTCTGGAGGTCTTTTCCTTCTTCGTAAAACATATCACGCTTTGCATCCGGTTAATGGCAAATATGTACGGCGGACATTTGATGCTTGCGGTATTTCTTGCTTTTATCCCGATGGCGGCTTGGTCGATATTTATTTGGCTTCCCGTCACTTTTTGCGTGATTATCACCGCGGTAGCGGTGAATTTCCTCGAACTGCTTGTCGCCTTTTTACAGGCGTATATTTTTACGTTTTTAACTTCAGTGTATATCGGAATGTCGATACACCAACATTAACCTTAACATATAGGAGAACATTCCTGTGAACAAGTTTGCCCGAATCGCTATGCTTTTCGTTGTTTTGTTTATTACCCTCGTTCCGGCAGCGGCACTATTTGCTGCTGAAGGGGACGGTCAATCCGTCGCCGCTTCCTACGGTTTCGATAAATTCGGCTTCGGAGTCAGTGTCGGTCTCATCGCCATCGGTGCCGGTATCGGTATCGGTATGATTGGTCGTGCTACGATTGAATCGTCCGCCCGACAGCCGGAAATGCGGGGAAATCTGACAACGATTATGTTCATCGCCGCCGCTTTGGTAGAAGGGGTTGCGCTGTTCGGACTCGTTATCTGTATCTTGGCGTTGTATCAGTAATATAAATCAACATTCTAATTTTTTTCGGCGTATACTAGTGCGCCGGAAAAGCATAATACAATGATACGTTTTATCACAACCGCTGTTGTTTTACTGAATGCGTTGCCGGTGCTTGCGGCTGACCATGGCAAAGAGGTGTCGCTCAATCCGCTTGAGTGGGCTTCCAATACGGCGTTTTGGACTTTCGTGATTTTCGCTGCCGTCTGTGCGATTCTCGGCAAGTTGGCGTTCAAGCCGATTGCCAAAGCGTTGGACGACCGCGAACAATCCATTTCCGGTCAGATTGAAGCGGCTGCGAAAGCAAACGAAGAAGCGAAATCGGTGCTTGCCCTTTACAATCAAAAACTTGATGAGTCAAGGGAAGAAGTGCGCCAAATTATCGAAGCGGCAAAGAAAGATGCCCAAAGTGTTGCAGATGGAATCGTTGCAAAAGCCCGTGAAGCCGCCGGTCAGGAACGGGACAGAGCAATGAAGGAAATCGATAGTGCGGCAACTGCCGCTTTGCAAAACATTGCGGAGCGAAGTGCAACGCTTGCGACATCGCTTGCCGGTAAAATGATTCGTGTGGAAGTAAAACCGGAAACACACCGCGATATGATACAAGAAGCCCTGAACGGCTTCAAAACCGTAAGTTAAAAGCAGGTTAAACAATGAAGGATACAGCAGAGGATTCAAGATTTGCTGCCGAATACTGCGCAGATGTCGGCGTTGAGAAACTCTCCGGAATTTATGCGGAAGCGTTTCTCGGTGCTGCTGATGCACAAGGTGTTCCCGCCGCTGATGCCGCCGAAGAATACGAATCATTCGTTGAATTGCTGAAAGTACAGCCGAGATTTGCGCAAGTGCTTGCATCGGAAATGGTTTCGTCCGAAGAGAAGTTGTCGCTTCTTGAAAAGACGGTTTCTTCAAAAGTGTCGCCGTTGTTTTGGAATTTTCTGCGGGTACTTGCCAAGCGCAATCGGCTGATGTATCTGGTACCGGTCTTCCGGCAGGTTCGGATTATTCTGGACGAAAAGCAAAATAAAATTCCCGTTGTCGTTACAGCGGCTGCGGAGTTAGATAGTGAACTTTTACGGGGTTTGACCGAAAAACTGCGTGCTGTTGTCGGCGGTGAACCGATAGTCAGCAGCAAGGTTGACCCTGATATATTAGGCGGTCTCGTTGTTCGTGTCGGCGACACGGTCTATGATGCCTCCATCCTTACTCAACTTAAAAACGTACGTCAACAGATGATTGACAGGAGCGCGTATGAAATTCAATGCAGACGAAATATTTTCTGTAATACAGAAGGAAATTGAACAATACGAACAGAAAATTGATGTCCGCGAAGTCGGACGGGTTCTCGAAGTCGGCGATGGTATTGCGCAGATTTACGGTCTTGCCGGTATCATGGCAGGGGAAATGATTGAGTTTCCCAACGGCGTTATGGGACTCGCGTTTAACCTCAATGAAAACTCTGTCGGAGCAATTATTCTCGGCGATTACCTGAAACTTCAGGAAGGCGATGAAGCGAAAACCACCGGAAAACTGCTTTCGGTGCCGGTCGGCGATGCCGTTCTTGGGCGAGTTCTTGACCCGCTGGGAAATCCGCTTGACGGAAAAGGTCCCATTGTCACTAACGAGTACCGCGAAGTCGAAAGTGCTGCACCGGGTATTGCCGACAGACAGCCGGTTCGTGAATCTCTGCAAACCGGTATCAAAGCGATTGACGCAATGACGCCGATTGGGCGCGGACAGCGTGAACTTATCATCGGCGACCGCAAAACCGGTAAAACGGCGATTTGCATTGACGCTATTATCAATC
>WRCR01000425.1 GCA_009783865.1 Planctomycetaceae bacterium
AGGTTACTTTGTATATCTTTTGCATGGGCACGTCCGTGTGAGAGGAAAAATGTTCGAGGGAAAAATGAATTAGACAAACTAAGCAAAAAACAGACAACGGAAAAATATATAAAATTAAGGATGAGATGGTACTAGAGGAACAATTTATCAAGAGCCGCAAGTGTAGTGAAACGAAACTTACAGACTCACTGGGTGGCACTTTTTGCTCTTGCCAACTTTAACGAGTATGTTATCATCTGCGCCTTGTTTTTTAGGGGTTTGGCTTCGCAAAAATTTTCAATCGAGGGCTTTATGTTAGGCGGGTTGTGGCTTGTTGCTCGTCAGCCGAGACGGTGTTATAATACTATCGAAGCGGGACGGGCAGTTGCCGGTCGAAAGACGGGAGGAAAGTCCGGGCTTCTTCGGACACGATGACGGATAACGTCCGCCGACCGAAAGGTTAGGGAAAGTGCAACAGAAAATATACCGCCGACAGGAGTTCATCTTGAATGCGCACTGCCGGTAAGGGTGAAATGGTGCGGTAAGAGCGCACCGCGGTACGGGCAACCGGCACCGGCACGGCAAACCCCATCGGAAGCAAAGTCAAACAGGATTCAGGTCGTCCGAGCCGCTACGAAATCCGGGTGGACTGCTCGAGAAACGGAGTAATCCGTTTCCTAGATAAATAACTGCCGCTCTGTAAGTATAAGATACAAGCAGGGAACAAAACCCGGCTTATAGTCCCGCTTTATTCTTACTAAATTTTTTGATAAATTGCTCTTGCGTTATTTCCGCAGAATTTCCTATACTCCGCTGGTTTTCCCGTGGATTATTTTAATCGAAAAGAGACCGGTTCCGTGAAATCATTTTTATACTACTTTACGCTGCTCTGTTCCGTAGGAACAGTGGTTCTTGTTACGGTCAATCCGCAAGCGGTGCGCAACGTCAGTGCGTCTTTCGGCGAACTCTGCGGACATATTGCCGAGAAATTATCATCGGAAGAGTCCCCTGTACCGGAACCGACAAAAAGCAAAGAAGAACGACTCGCCGACTTTCTGGAGGACTCTCCGTATAGACCGACGGCAGACTGTAGACGGCAAACGGCAGAAGTTGATAAACAGACAGCGGACAGCACACCGCAGAAGAAACCGAAAAGTGTTGCTCCGCCGCCTCCGGTAAAAAATGATAACATTAAAATCGCTAACGAGCCGTTTGACGCTAATAAACGTGTTGAACCCGCAATTTATCAGGAAGAAATTACGGACAGTAAACCGAAAAACAGGCAGATTCGCTGGGCAGCCGCTGTTGAAGAGAAGACAGCAGACAGCAGACAGCAGACGGCAGAGGTATCGGATGCGGACGAATTTGAAAGTCCGCCTTCTGACGTTAAAGTTGTTGCACTTAGCGGAACGCAGTTATCGCCGTTTTCCTCAATGACGGTTCAGCCGCTTACCGCACAGCCGATTCCAACGCAGCCGATTTCAAGCGGCGGATTTGCTCCGCCTGTTCCTGAACCGCAAGCGTCAACACAACCTGTTCCTGCTGAATCGATGCCGATGTATTCTTCGGTTTATCAGCAGCCGCTGCAACCCGCAATGCCGCAATATCCGTCGCAAGTTCAACAACCGATGCAGCAGTTTCATCCGTCTGCGCAACCGTTTGAGATTCAGCCCTCTGTGATTTCCGAGACGGTACCCTGTCATGGGACCGAGACCGTTGCTCGTGTAGGAACGCAGGTAATTTTGATGTGCGACATCTTGCCGCAACTTCGCAGAGCCGCTTTGAGGCAATTCAAGGAGCAACTTGATAAAGTTGACATAGAAGAACAGAAAAAAGTATCGGCAGAAGAAAAAGAACAGTTTATCGAAATGTTTATCACGCAACTGTATCCGCAGTTTTTGAAGGAGCAAATTCATGTGATGCTGATTTATAATGATTTCATTATGTCGAGAAGCAAAGAAGAAGTCGAATTTTATCTTAAAAACCTGGGCGAACAATTTGACGAAGAAGATATACCGGAAATGATGAAGGAATTCGGCGTGAACAACCTTGCATCGTTAAAGACGTATCTCAACGAAGAACTCGGCAGTTCACTGGAGCGGGAACGTCTCCTGACAACGCAGAGCCGGATAGCACAGCAATGGCTGATGGGTTCGGTAAAAACGGCGGAAGGCGAATGTACGCACGGCGAAATGATGGAGTACTATACCGTGAATCAGCCGGAATTTACATCGAAGTCGCGGGTTAAATATCGTGAATTGACAGTCAACTTTGCGAACCACAAGACGAAACTCGATACTTGGAAAAAAATCGTTTGGATGGGCAACGAGACCGCCCGCGGCGTGCCGTTTGACGAAATGGCGAAGGTAAATTCCGAGGGTTTTACTGCTTCAAAGGGCGGACTTTGGGATTGGATTGCAAGAGAAAGCATTGCATCGAAAGAATTGGAACAAGTGCTGTTCACGCAGGCGATTGGAATGGTAAATCCACCGATAATCGAGACCGCAGCGGGCTTGCATATCATTCAGATTATTGAGCGGGAAGAAGCCCGATTAACGCCGTTCATTGAAGCGCAGGTACAAATTCGTGAAAAGATAAAAATGCAGCGGCGGCAAAAATATCAAAATGAATATCTTGAAGAATTGACGCGGAAATTTCCATCTATTGTGCTGCGTGAAACGATTGATTTCAAGCCGACACAGAGGGCGGCACAGAATAAACCCGCCGCTTATAGCGGCGGGTTAAACTAGCGGCGGGCTAAACCGTTGGTTATTTCACATTCCACGCCCGAACATTAACGTTCACCGGCTTCGGGTCTTTGCCGTCAAGATAATGTACAACGGCAGTAATCGTTCTTGTTTCACCAGCGGCAAGCCAGAAATAGTTATCACTTGCATTAACGACTAAATTTGGCGAAGCAATGTCGAGTATCACCAGCGGACACGGAACATTACCCGTATTGGTAATGGTCAAGGTCTGTTCAAAATCCCGCGGATTGACCGATTTGGATTCCGTCCTTTCAACTTTCAACGTTGTCGGCGGCGAGTTCTCTATCGTGTTTTTGAGCCAAGGTCCTTCATTCAAAGTCGGAAACGCTATCGGAGCGGAAGTGTACTTCTTGTGAAATTCCTCTTCTTCCATTGCGGCAATACAGCGCGGACGATATGCCGAGCGGGAAATCAATTTACCGGCTGCGTCATTTAACTCCGCAACAGCATAAAAGTATCTGCTTTTGTAATCGGCTGGAAGCGTGAACGAATCAAAGTCAATCGAATTGACCGCTATGCCGTCCGAAACAGTAAATTCCTTTTTCTGCTCATAGAGAACTTTGTAAGCGTCATCGTAAATCTTAACGCTTGCTGTTCCTTTGAAACCCTTTTGATACGGGGCGTTCAATGCCTTCACCCGCACCGGAAATGTTTCGCCGCCCCTCCACAAAAGACGTTCAATATCCAGCAAAACGTGCTGCTGCTCGTATGTTCTCTTCAAAGCATAATACGGGGCAAGCGGCTGACCTATTCCGTCAACTAACTGGATACCGGCAATCACGGGCCACGACCTCGCAAATACCCACGGCATTAAACCGGTTGTAACGGGATAATTCGCTTGTATTGCCTGACTCAATATCTGATAAAATTCTTCA
>WRCR01000426.1 GCA_009783865.1 Planctomycetaceae bacterium
CGTCTTTGTAATAATTGATTAAGTGAATCGCGCCGGACATTCCCAAAACGTAAATCAACGCCGGCATTGAAAGCATAATCGCATCGCAGCGGCTGCCGGTGAACCATACCATTGCAAGAGCAAGACCGGCAGATAAAATTGCCGTCCAGAATATGAACATCGACAGGCGCAAACTTCGGAAACAAATCATTGCGATTCCCAAACCGATGACAGCGCACAAGCCCGCAAGACGATAAAGTGTTCTTTCGCCTTCTATGCTGATTGCAACGTTATCAACCGGCGGACCGCCCATCACGATTCCGTTTATCTCGTATGGAATGCCGAAAACCATGTCCTGCACCGTTCTGGCAAGCGACTCAAACGCCCACACAAAAAACGGACGGTTGTCAACCGGCTTTTCCGGTTCAACACCGCACTCTCTACCGATGGCACGAATTTTATTCAACACCAGCCGGAGTTCTTTTTCGTGCTTCGGTTTATTCAGCGTGACAATCATCGCCGTTGGATATTTTTTGAACGGCAGCGGAGAACCATCGGCGGCAGTCCGCTGCGGACCAATCAGGACACCGTCAAGACGCTGAATTATTTCTTCATGCGAAAGCGGTGCTGCGGAGTCCTCGCCGTATCTTTCCGAAAACAAACGAAAGAGACGCTGCCCTGTCAAAACGCTTTTGAAATACTGCGGTTCCGGTACAGCGGTTTCGGGCGGTGAAACGGTCTCTTTTGTTTGTGTTTCGGCAATTGCCGGAACAAGTTCTTCGTTTGATTGCGTACTTCTAATAGTATCGACGGGCAATCTCAATTCTGCTTGCAGATGCGAAGTGCTGTCCATCCAGTCGAGCATATTGTCAATCGTTTGTCCCGGCACGAGTTTTTGGGCAAACATTTCGAGGCGGTCGTCGTCCATTGTGCAGCCGCGCCAACTGACGACAACGAAACTCTCGTAGGGGAAGTGCTTCTGAAACCAGTTATATTCTTTTGTTTCGGTGAAATTTTCCGGCAGCCAGTCCGCTACATTGTTGGCGTTGCTCATCAGCGTGCGTTTTGCTCCCATCCAAATGAAGGACAGAAGAAACATTACGATGAGCAGGATACTGAAACCGTAGCGGGGGAAAAATGATTTACCCATTAAATTTGGGGACTCGATGGTAGGAAACAGCGCGGATACACAATGATTATGCATTCTATCCTGTTTTGTTTTTATCGTCTATACAAAGAAAAAGGTTTTCAGCGAATTTTTAATTTTCCTGACGGATTATTTTAACAAAGTTCACCAGATTAACAGCACACACATACGGATGTAAAAATTTATACACACTCACACTACCGTTGACGAGATATACAAGTTCAGTTACACTACTGGAAGTTTATGTAGTCGAATTTGTCAATTTTATATCTTTTTACAATGAACGCTAAAGAAATCAAACGCGGTGAGGTTGTTGTTTATAACGGTTCTCCCTGCATCATCGAGGGAGTCAACGTTCAGAGTCCGTCTGCCCGCGGTGCCGCAACGCTTTATAAGTTTCGGGCTAGAAACCTCGTTTCAAAACAGAAAGTCGACATCACGCTCAAAGGAACGGAATCACTCGATGCTGCCGACTTCACGAAACGGGAAGTGACGTTTTCTTACGTCGACGGTGATGACTATATCTTTATGGATAAAATCAATTTCGAACAATACTCCATCAAAAAAGAAGATGTTCTCGATGAAATGAATTACATCACAGAGGACTTGGGAGGCATCCGTGCCTTGATTTACAATGACGAATGTGTCGGCATCGAAATCCCCGTTGCTGTTTCGCTCAAAGTTATCCGCTGCGACCCCGGCGTAAAAGGCAACTCGGCAACATCGCGCTCAAAGCCCGCCGTCGTGCAAACCGGCTTGGAAATTCAAGTGCCGGAATATCTGGAGGAAGGCGAAATTGTCCGAATAGACACAAGAACAGGCGAGTTTCTCGGCAGAGGATGACATTGATGACGGTATAACCGTTCCGGCAATATGCAATTTTCATGTTTTTTATAAATCGGATTGAACGAAATGCGTTTTTCAGCCGATTAAGCCGGTTATAGTTTTGTCAGCAGGATTATCTGCTGTGATTAATCATCGTTTGCTCAGTCAAGGAGGACGAACCTAATGGCATTGACAACTCAATGTTCTGCCGAAGAAACAGCGAAGGTCTGGAAAGAATTCGTTAAAGACCGCTCCAATCAGAAGTTAAGAAATTGGCTCATTGAGCGGTATATGTCTCTGGTTAAGTATTATGGGGGACGCATGTGCGACCGGCTGCCGGATGAAGTTGAACTCGATGATTTGGTGTCAGCCGGTATGTTCGGGCTAATGGATGCCATTAATAACTTCGATTTAGAACGCAATGTGCAGTTTGAAACGTTTTGCGTTTCAAGAATTCGCGGTGCGATGCTGGACGAACTGCGGAACATGGATTGGGTTCCCCGGCTGGTTCGCACAAGAGCGCGGCGGCTAATGGAAGCAAGCAAGGCACTTTCGGATAGATTCGGCAGACAGCCGACTCACGATGAGTTGGCGGAATATCTTAAGATTTCCGCTGTAGAACTCGAAAGAATGATGTTCGATGCCAATGCGGTTAATATTGTCAGTTTGAACAAAAAGTGGTTCGAAACGGACGGGTCGAAAGACATCAGTGAAATTGACCTCGTGGAAGACCAAAAGAGCGAAGACCCGACGCATAAAATCCAGAAGTCCGACATAAAGAAACTGGTAACAAAGGGGTTAAGTAAAAATGAGCGTTTTATCATGCTCATGTACTACTATGAAGAGATGACGATGAAGGAAATCGGTGCAGCACTCGATTTGAGCGAAAGCCGCGTCAGTCAAATGCACAGCAGTATTGTTGAACGTCTCGAAAAACAGCTTGAAGATCGCAAACCGGAGTTTGCTGCGTAGTCGGCACGACGTAGAATTTCTATCCTATGCCTATCCCGCGTTCTGTCTTTTTGACCTTGACAGAACGCCGGATTTTGCCGATAATACCGGTAGGATTGCATTGTCGGGTTTTCACAATCTTCATGAAAGCCGGCAAAAATTAACACGGAGGTTTTGAAATGTACCGAAGAACGATTTTGTGCGGGATTATCGCCTTGTTGTGCCTGTCATTTGCGGGTTGCCAGAGCGGGTTGTTCACCATACTTTATCTTTTGAAAGGAAACGAAGTCCCGCCGAAACACGAAATTCTGCTGAAAGGCGAAAAACGTGTTGCGGTTGTGTGCAAATGTTTTGCAACGAATTACTCCGACATACAGAATGCGCCGCGGGAAATTGCCCGGCAAGTCAGCGGTTTACTGGACCAAAACGTTCACAACAAAAAATTGAAAGTCGTTGACTCTGGCAAAATCGACCAATGGCTCGATGACTGCAACAACGATTTCGAGAGTTTCGTCGATGTTGGAAAAGTAAAAGGAATCGATGCCGACATTGTTATCGGTATCGAGATTTACGGTTTTCAGTTGCGTGACCCAAAGTCGCATTATTTGCTTCAGGGAAAGTGTGAAGCGGTTGTCCGGGCGTATGATTGCAAGACCGGCGAGAGCTTGATGCCGCCGGAACGGTTGACGGTAGTTGACCCGCCGAATACGCC
>WRCR01000427.1 GCA_009783865.1 Planctomycetaceae bacterium
AAAGGGGGAGCGAACGATGCGAGAAGTGAGGGAACGGTGCAAAGCAAAACCACAATACCCCGCTAGAATATTCAGGATAAAAACTGAAACTTGTTAGCGGACTGTTATCACCCGCCGCTCGTATTGTCTCACCTCCGAAAAATCAACATCGCATCCAGCACAATGCCCAGCCAGGCATGCTGAATAATGCCCGCGGACAAAGAACGTGTCCTGACCGCAAGGAACCCCCAAAACAGTCCGGCAAACACCGCTCCAAACACTTCCGTCGGCGGATGACCATAATGCAGCATAACCGATGCCAGCGTTTGCACCAAAATCGCCGCTGCAATTCCGCAGCGTTCCGATAAACCATGCTGCAAAAAACCGCGAAATAAAAATTCCCAGCCGACATAATAACCGACGTAAAGAACACAATGCACCGCAAACAACGCATAACTAACATGCGGAACAGCAGCAATCGCCCGATTGAAAGGATATACCTGCGAAAATGCCGGATTGCTTCCCGAAAAAATTGCGAGTACCGTCAGCACAGGAATTATCATCAGCGAAGAACGGAAAGCGTACAACAGTGTTCCTTTCCGCAAACCGTAGTCCGCTAACTTTTCGTGAAAGACAAATTTCACGATGCACATCGGAATAACCGCAAACAAGATAAAAGCCGAGACAACTTTATAATTGCCGAGAACAAATGCCAACCCGAAATTTGTTTCGGCATCCGGCAGCGGAACCGAAGTACATTTCCAAACCGCCGCCGCCAGCATCGTGTAAAACAAAACAACAACCGGCTTGAACTGGTCTTTGGAATAAATGCGTTTAAGTGTTTCCCGCGCCGTCTCCGGCGGCGTTTCCAAAGGTACTTCTAATGGCGGCACAGGAATTCCTTTGAGTTCACCAGCGTCCATATCACATCCTGAAAGACGAGTTGTTCGTTCCGCCCCGGCACTTTGAGTAATTTCTCGACATTGAGAAATTCAATCTCCGCCGGTTCGCGGGCAAGCAGATATAACCACAGATATTCAATGAATTTGCGGGTTCTCTCATTCGCCGGTACTTCGCCGATTGCCGCCTGTGCTTCCTGCCGAATACGCCAGTATCGGTCAACCCATTCCACCATTTCGGAAGAATTGATGAGGAACATCTTCTGCGACGGCGTTGCGTTAGGATTGCGTTCCACAAGATAACCGGTATCACGCGGCGGACGACCAAAGGTCTCCAAAAACGGACTGGTAATACTGCCGTCCGCCAAAGTGAAAGTCCGCAAATAAGCCGGAACAAAGGTGAACGGTTCAGGAACGTCACTCGCATAATTTCGACCGGCGTAAAATACCTGACAGAAAATATCTTCGAGTACTTCGGCATCGAGTTGTCTTGCGGGATAACACGCAAATAACTTTCCTGCCTCACTGTACGGACTATTTGCAATCGAGGATTGCTGATACGTCCGGCTGCTCATAACCAGCCGCAGGAATTGCTTGACATCGTATTTTGATTTAACAAACTCTTGCGATAAAACATCAAGCAGTGCCGGAATAGACGGCGGATTATCAGCCCGAAAATCATCCGGCTCATGAACGATGCCAGTCCCGAAAAGCCAGAACCAATATCGGTTGACAGCATTTTTCATGAACCAAGGATTTTTTTCCTGAACGAACCAGTCGGTAAACACAGCCCGCGGGTCTTGATTCGGATTGATACGGATTTTCTGTCCATCGGGAAAAACGAGTTCAGGATTCTCCAGCGGCTTGTCAATCCAGTAAACGATTTCTTATTTCCACTCGGCTGTACCTTTGTATCCGATTCTCGAAAAGAATTCGGGCAGATTTTTCTGTGTTGCTGCGTCCCATTTATCATAACGGACTCCGAACATAGTCAGCGAGACGGTCTGCGCTATAGTGAGCGGGTCTTTACCGGCAACCGCCCGATAAAAATTGGACGGCGGATTGCGGAAATTGCTGCCCGAACCTAGAAGCAACTCCCGCGTGAAAACATCAAACGGCTTGTTGTTTTTGATTGATTCCCTTATCCAACGCTGATATACCATTGCGCCGTTGGGCCACAAGTTAATGGGAAATTCCGCTTTTATCCGCAGAATATCTCCCCATTTCAGCGACCAGTATTCGTAAAATTCCTGGCGTTCCAAAAGAGTGTCAACCAGTTGTGCCCGTTTCGTTGCCGAAGGGTCGTTTATGAACTGTTTAACTTCCTGATAAGACGGAATTGTACCGATTAAATCAAGATAGGCGCGGCGGATAAAAACGCTGTCGGAGCAGATTGCCGCCGGTTTCAGATTCTTCTGTTTGAGAATATCGAGAACGGGATTGTCAATCGCATTGAATGGAACAGCATTATTTTCCGACCCGATAATTTCGAGTTTTGCTCTAACCTGCTGTTGTAATTGCTTCCGCATTTCCGCTTGTATTTGTTCAGGAGTCGGCGGCGGTGGCGGTTGAGGCGGTGCAGGTTGAGGCGGAGCAGGTTGCGGAGGTGCAGGTTGAGGCGGAGCAGGTTGCGGAGGTGCAGGTTGAGGCGGTGCAGGTTGCGGCGGTGCAGGTTGCGGAGGTGCAGGTTGAGGCGGTGCAGGTTGAGGCGGTGCAGGTTGAGGAGGTGCAGGTTGAGGCGGGGCAGGTTGAGGAGGTGCGGGTTGAGGAGGAGCAGGTTGAGGAGGTGCAGGCGGTGTTTCTTTTTTCTGTTCTGCTGGCGGCGGTTCTTCTTTTTTAACCGGCATTTCTTGGGCGTTTGCTTTCAACACAAGTGAAAGCGTGAAAAAGAAAGCGACGCAAAATAAAAGTATCTGTTTCATTGCCGTTAATACAAAAAATACGGAGGAAATCGACAGGAAAAAATTATTTTACAGGAAAAAATTGAGAATTCAATGGTGAGTGCAAGTACGAGTAAGTTTTTATCTATGGCAGTCCCAAATGTTTTGTTGACTTGGCATTATTTTTTCAAGAAACCGTATTCGTACACTTTCGGAGCGATTTTCTTTGCCAATGTTTTCAATGCCTCACGAAGTTTGCCTATCAGTTCATTATAGGTTTCGTTATCGCTCTTGTTGTTCATCTTGCCCTTATCATTGCGCTCTTGAAAATGTTCCCGAATGTCGTACAAACTTGCGTTGACGTTGCAATGCGGTTGAGAATGATAGTACCGCCAAAGTTTTTTTCCTGCCGCAAACACTGCTTTTGCTTCGGCGGAGAATATCATTTTTTTTGCCTTGCGTCCGCTAGAGAGTAAACCTCCATTTGTGCGTTTAATTTTTCCTGCCATGAAGTCGGTCATGAAATTGCTGTCGAATTTATCCTGTGCGTTTACTTCGTTTTCTGTATATGGAATCCAATGGTTCGTGCCATATTTTGACTGGATATAGTTATTGAATAGTGTATAAGTAAGGCAATCGCTCTGAAATTTACTATCTTTGTTCCATTCGTTGTTGGGATAAAGGAACTGGTCGCGGTCATTTGTCCAAGTGGCTTCAATAACATGACGAACAGAATAATAAATACTCGAAACGATTAAGTTATTTTGGGTAATATCGAATTTTGCAATTCCTTTTGCGTTACCGACACCTTTGAGTTGAGATTTGAAATTGATGTTCACATAGT
>WRCR01000428.1 GCA_009783865.1 Planctomycetaceae bacterium
AATCTTGCAGAGAAAATCGGTTATTGATTTTTGTCCGGCGCAGGATTAGAATTGACGCTAAGTGAGGTAATCTATCTCTAACCTTGAAATAACTATGATAAAACAATTACTCTCTATTTTTTTACTGATTACTGTGATTATTACCGACGGGAGTATGCCTGCCGCACTTGGGGATGAAACGCCTAATGTTGTTGTCATATTTATTGACGACTTGGGGTACGCCGACATCGGTCCTTTCGGCTCGAAGATTCCGACTCCGAATCTCGACAAAATGGCGGCGGAAGGACGGCGTTTCACTAACTTCATTGTGCCGTCGGCCGTTTGTTCTGCGTCTCGTGCGGCGTTGTTGACCGGCTGTATTCATCGCCGCGTCAACATCACCGGCGCGCTGGGACCGAATTCAAAAATCGGACTTAATCTCGCCGAAGAAACAATCGCCGAAGTTGTCAAGAAAAAGAATTATGCAACGGCAATTTTCGGAAAATGGCATCTCGGCGACAATCCGAAGTTTCTGCCGCCGAATCAGGGATTCGATGAATACTTCGGCTTGCCGTATTCCAACGACATGTGGAACCTTCATCCCGATGTTGCAAAGTTTCCAGAACAAGCAGTTAATAACAAGCGGCAATATCCTCCGCTGCGGTTCATTGAAGGTTCGACTTACATCGGTGAAAACATCACGCCGGAAGACCAGAAAACATTGACAACCCGCTATACGGAGCGGTCAGTGCAGTTTATCGAAAAGAACAAGGACAAGCCGTTCTTCCTGTATGTGCCGCACAGCATGGTTCACGTTCCGCTTTTCGTCAGCGATAAGTTTGCGGGCAAGAGCGGCGCGGGTTTGTTCGGCGATGTTGTCATGGAAGTTGATTGGTCGGTAGGACAAATTCTCGATACCATCCGCAAGTTGAATCTCGATAAGAAAACGCTGGTCGTATTTACCAGTGATAATGGACCGTGGTTAAACTTTGGCAATCACGCCGGCAGTGCAGAACCGCTGCGGGAAGGCAAGGGAACCTCGTTTGAAGGCGGGATTCGTGTACCGACCGTGTTTTGGTATCCGGGCAAGATACCGGCAAACACATCTTGCGGCGAACTTGCATCAACGATTGATATATTACCGACTGTTGCGGCTTTGAGCGGTGCGCCGTTGCCCGAAAAGAAAATTGACGGCAAGGATATTCGTCCGCTGATGTTTGGCGAGAAAGATGCTGTTTCGCCGCACACAGCATTTCCGATTTATTATGCTCAACAACTTCAGGCGGTTCGTGATAACCGGTGGAAGTTGGTATTGCCGCATCAATTCAGAACGATGAGCGGACGTGAACTCGGCAAGGATGGTTCGCCGGGACAGTATGCGATGGTTAAGATTGGTTTGTCGCTGTATGATTTGCAGAATGGTGTCGGCGAAGCGACCGATGTTGCGGCACTGTATCCCGAAGTGGTTCAGCGTCTTCAGAAAGCAGCGGAGGAAATTCGGGCTGAATTGGGAGAAGGAAATCAACTCGGTCCCGGTGTGAGACCCGCGGGCAGAGTCAATTAGCAGGTTAGCTCCACTCTTTGCTAGTTGCTTAAGGTTAAAATGGCTCTGGATTTCTTCCGCACCTTATTCCCATTAGCAGCGAAATACAGTACACTGTACTTTCGTTAGTTTACACCTTTTACCAGCATATAATGCCATGAAAAAAAATCGTTTGTTTCGCCGTTTGTGCTGCCATACTGTTCACCCTTTGCTTACAAGCAGCGGAAATATCTGTAAAAGCCGAGCAGCGCAAAAAGGACTCGACTTATTCTGTCGGTCCCGGAGGCGGCGGCGCGCTTTACAATCCTACGATTAACCCTCAGGACAGCAGCAACATTTTTATTGTCTGCGACATGGGTTCGGTTTTTTATACCAAGGACGGTGTGAATTTTCATAATCCCGGATTCTATTCTGCTATTGACCGGCTGCCTCGATTTTTCTTTAACCCGCGTGATAAGAATGTTGTTTATGCAACAACTGATAACGTTGTAAAAGTATCTCATAATAAAGGGGAAACGTGGGAGTATTTCTTTCCACAGCCCGACAATATCGCAGGCGTTACCAATGACGGTGCTTTTGTAAGGGACATTGTAAAACCCATTGGTGTGTTTGCCCGCTCCGATGTCATCAGTGTTTATGTACATCCGTCAGACCGGAACACTGTCTTTGTGTTTAGCAGGGGCGGCGGTGCAGGTTACGGATTCGGCTCTTATTCCGATAATCAGAATATATCACAAAATGCCCCCGCAATATATGTAACCCGAAACGGCGGATTATCGTGGTCGATTTTCAATGACGCAATTCCGGGCGGGAGAATAACCGTAGGCGATAGCGGCAAGTTTTCGGGACACATAGGCGGAGACGGAATCAGCGGCTTGCGGTACCCATACGCCAACATGGTTGTCTTTAAAAATGAACTGCATCTTTTAAGTAACCACGGCTATTTCATACTCAATCCGGCAACCGGTGCCCTTATTGACTATAAGATATACAGAAATTCTGCGGGTCATTTTGCAATCAGCAAAGACGGTGAAACCCTATCTGCTTACCAAGTTATTTCCCGTGATGATGTTGCCGACCCGTACAATAATATACCAGCGCATCGTAATTTTCCCGGTTATGCTTCAATGGGAATTGCACCGCACAGCACTTTGTATCCGAGACATATCTTCAAGACCACAGACGGCGGAAATACGTTTGAATTAGTATCAGGGAACTTTGCAGCGGAACTGGTTTATACTTTTCACGGTAAAAATCGAAAATTACCCGATGGTATAACCAGCAGTAATAATACTCGCGGATATGTGAATCTCAAAGGTATTTCCTTGTCGGAAGACGGTACGCTTTTCGTTGTTTTCAGTGCCATCGGCAGAGACAGCAACAATGCTGACCTATCAAACGGCTGGGAATCCGGTGTTGCAAAAACGACAAACGATGGCAAAACCTGGGAGTGGGTGCAGATGGGGAGACATGTTCTTGCATCGATTCAATTTCCTACGGGGACATCCCCGACGCATATTGGAAAAGACCCGAGGCATAGCCAGAGCGGTATGTCTGTTGCGAAGTTCGATACTAACCATATCATCACTACTGAAGGATTAGATGCAAATGAAACACGAGATGGCGGTCGAACGTGGCAAACTATGTCAAGTCACCGTATAATCCAAGATGGAAAGTCCTCTTTTACAACCAGCGGCATTGAACCGGCAGGACAAATGACACTTGCTGTCAATCCTTTCAATCGTCAACATCATTTTGCAGGATGGACAGATATAGGAGCGTGGGAAAGTATTGACGGCGGCAAGTCATGGACACGCCGGACTGATATGGCTGGTACTGGTTATATCTACAACTGTAGTGCGGTTGCGTTTGACCTGCACAATGAGGGTGTTGTTCTTGTTGCCGACCCGGCTCGTCAAAGAGATGCTATGCGCGGCGGTGCTTATAATACAGGTTATTCTACAGTGCTGGATGATATTAGACCTGTTCCATAACCTATGATTTGCCCTCTTCATTTTTACCTATTATGCCAAAGTTCGCCTAAACTGGTAAAATGGGATGGTTTTTATGGGTTATGGA
>WRCR01000429.1 GCA_009783865.1 Planctomycetaceae bacterium
AATTGTCTCCATGTTTACTAAAGTCATGGCCTCAAAGATTTTGCTTTGCATTGACAAGCCGGCTGCTATCAGGTCGTTGGCATTATCGACTTCGCCGGCATATTGCGTTTTCTGGACTATCGCCCACCAACCTACCAGACCGACGGCGATGAGTATCAAAAGTACAATGACGAAACCACTGAACAATTTGGTGCCGATTTTGAAACGGTTTAACATAATTTTGTTCCTTATAATATGAGGGGAGATGAAAATGTGACACACGGTATCGCTGCACCGTGTCTGTAGTACACAACTGTTTTCATTATAACATGTAAAATACACAAGTGGGAAAAATTTTTGCTTTTTTTTGATTTTTTGTATTATTCATACAGGAAGGCAAGAATAAACGTGCCGACAGCCGCCCCGAAATGGGTAAATGCAGATATATTATCCTGAAGTCAATGGTGGCTGTAGAGCAATTTGCTGCCGTTTCAGTATGTCAGCGGTTATTTTCCCGCAGTTGCCGTTTCTTCGCCGCCGATTTCAATTTCAAAATCGTTCTTGCCGGCAGTTGGCTTGCCGAAAGAGGAAACCTGAATCCCGCTGGAATTGCTCGCCGATGATTCTATCATTTCCGAAACCGCCTTTGCCGGTGAAACAAGCGGAACACTCTTTTCCCCCGAATTAAGAGAATCAAGGAAAGCGGACTGACAGCGGCGAAGTTTTTCAATCACTCCGGCAAAAATTGCGGGATTTTTCGCACCTTCAAGATATGTTTTCGCTTCGGCATTATTCGGAGCGGCAGCGCACCATTCTTCCAAAACCGGCACCGCATCGGCGAAACGGTTCATCGAAAGCAGTGTCATCGCATACCAGCGCAGACAAAGAATATCGCGGCAGCCGTTTTCGTAAGTGTCTTCCAGCGGCAGAATTGCTGACTCCGGTGAACCCGCAGCCGCGCGGCAGGCACCAGTTAAAACGTCTTGCATCAAATCCAATTCTTCGCCGTCCCAAACCCGCTCGGCAACCCTGTGCGCCTTAAATTCGTCAGTTTCCGAAATGTACAAATCGAAAAGATAACGGACATAATCCGACGAAAATTCAATCGTATCGAGATTGTCTTCGAGCAGTTGAATCGCAGCGGCGTTGTTTCCTTCGAGACGTTCAATCAACGCCAAACTGACGATAGCAATTTCCCGAATGTTGAGCAGATACCAGACATCAAGCGAAATCTGTCCGTATTGCAAAGCGGTTTCGAAAGTCCGTCGCGCAAAATCCTGCCTGCCGGTACTCTGCATGTGTTTGCCCATCAAAACGAGAAGTTGCATGTTCACCGGAAAAGTATCTAGTGCGTCCAGAAGGACTTTAGTTATTTCATCAGGTCGTGCATTATCGCCACGCATTGCTTCCCAAAGAAGATAATATGCTGTCAAGCGGAGTTCTTTCGAGGCGGACTCCCGCGCTAACTGCTGTAAATCCCGAACTGCGCGCCGGTAATCGCCCAAGTCGATGAAAATCTCCGCTCGGAAGAGCAAAACCTCTTCGGAGACCTTTGTATCATGTGCGATGAGCGTTTCGAGGAATTGCAGTTTTTTCGCCCCGCAAATTCTTCTGCGGCGGTTGTCGATATACTTCGGCGGACAAATAATCCGTCCCGGTGCCGCATTTATCCGAATCATCAGTTTTTCGGCAGAGGTGAAAAGCGATTCCTTCACTTTGCCCGTGAAATACAAACCCTTGTTAAGCGGCAAAAAGCGGGCATCAATCGTTTCTTCGTCAAAATCGCTGCGCTGAACTTTTCCGTTGACAAACTCGTTCACGAACCGGCGCAGGATTTGGACATATAGACAGTCGTTCTCTGCTTCTGTTTGCAAAAAATGCTCGAATTCTTCCAGCGTGGTTATATCGAAAACTTCACCGGCATTGAGCCAAAGGAGGAATTTCGCCGAACTATTTTTTTCGATAAAATCGATGAATTGATTGCAGGCAAGTCCTCTGTCGGAACAAAGCGAAACGTGAACGAAGCGGTCTGTCAGAGATTCTTGTTCGATGACGGCAACGTCTTTTGCGTTCAAATCGATACCGAGTACGAAAATCTCACCGGAAATTTTGCGGGCGTTCTGAATGGTTTTGAGCAGAACATCGGTATCGTCTTCGATACTGCTGTCCGCAACAATACCAACAGCGGGAACTAAATTTTTTTCCGATTGCTGAATCATATCGTCCTCAAAACTCGGCATTTCGATTTATCTTGGCGGGAACTAACTACACCATCTCATGTCTTTTATCGTCAAAATGCAGAAACAAAACGATTTTTTCCGTTTTTTTCTTTTTTTTGGAAATTTTCCGTTTTTTCCGATTTTACCGCTTGCTTTTTTTGAAAAGAGGCATTAAAATACATAAAACCGTTGAAATAGGTAAAATTGATATTTTACGTATTATCGGTATAATTCACAATAACGATTTATTTACAACAGTAGCCCAGCCCCGAAGGGGGCGGGCACCACCCCAAGGAGAATCCAGATGGCGATTTATTTTAGTACTAACGTACCGGAACTGAAAGCGATGTACGTTTTCAATCGTTCTGCTGACCAGATTGCGAAAAGTTCGCTGCGTCTTGCTACCGGTCTTCGGATAAATACCGGTGCCGATGACGCAACCGGCTTCAAAGTCCGTGAAGGACTGCGGGCTGACATCAAAGGCATTGAAGCAGTTGCTGGCGGTGTCCGCAAAGCGGAAAATGTTCTCGACATTGCTCAGAGCAGTATCGGGCAGGCATTAGACGTTCTTCGCGGAGTCACCGACGACACCAATAGTCAGGGCATCAAAGGTTTTCTCGCTAGTGTCACGCCGGATGCCAGCGGAAATCTAACAACAGATGACACAGCCGTGCTTAATGACTATGTAAAAAATCTTCAGTCGGCTATCGGCGGAGCGGTATATGACGGAAAAGCACTTTTCGGTACCGGCGGCTCAACTTTTGATTTGGTTATCGGTAAAGATGAAAGCGGAATAGTACAGAAACTAACGGTCGATACGAAACTGTATAGCGGAATGACTGGTATTGCATACTCAGGATTGATTGCTGGAACAGACACCGTAGAAGTCCTAAAAGGGTATGTGGACACGCTTATAAGCGAGTTAGCAACGGAATCCGGTCGTCTCGGTTACAAGCAAGATGCCGTTACAACAGCGAAGAATGCGTTTGCTCAACAGACGACTTCTCTCAAGTCCGCCGAGGCAAACATTTCCAGCGTTGATACCGCACTTGAGGGTTCCAATCTTGCGAGAGCGGAACTACTGGCGCAGAACTCAATGAATGTAATTCAATACAGCCGCTCGTTTGCAAGTTTCGTTGCAACTTCGGCATTCCGTTAATAACGATAAATATCAATGCAGATATATTTCAACATCGGCGCGCCGGAGTTGCGCTCAATCATTCAGTTTAACCGCATTTCGTTGCAACTGGCGGACTCAATGCGGAAATTGTCGACTGGGCAGCGCATCAACGCCGCTAAAGACGACCCTGCCGGTTTAATTATCCGCGAACCGGGGAGAGCGGAAATCAAAGGGATTCAG
>WRCR01000430.1 GCA_009783865.1 Planctomycetaceae bacterium
GCATCTAAAAGCGGTTTCGACGCTATTCTTGCTGAAGCACCTTCCTCCGTGGTGGACAACATATTTCCTGCTTTCACCTTTCCAAATGAGGGCGAAACGAAAATCATAAACGAAGACCGCAAGAAATCGGACTCTAACAAGAAAGGGTTTGGTATTGTCGCTGCCGGAAGTTTCAAAAAAGTATTGCCGCTTATCTCGCCGCTGTATGATAAATTTTTCAGAGTCGACTGCATCGGCAGTTTTTATAACATCGTCGTCGAAATGCTCGCATCACTCCAAGACGGAACCATCTGCACCGCCGAATCATTCGACGAAACTATTCCGGAAGATCCAGAGAGTGACTACCCCGTCGAAATTGTTATGTTTCGGCAACAAAAAGGCGGTTTCGAAGAGATGTCTGAACCGAAATAAAGGAAGAGCATATCCATGGAATGTTACCTCGCTTATAACGGAACTCGCAAGGGAGTGAAATCAATTAAATGGATTCGTTCTATCAACTGTCCCGACTATATTGAGTTGAAATTGATAGACGACCACGGTATTATTGAACCGAAACATGGTTCCGGTTTACATTTGATTTTGGTAGACCAAGATGTCAACGACAATCAGAACTCCTTGCGTCTAGCGGGCTTTGCCGATGACAATACCGCTTACCTTGATTCTTTTCCGGAGTTGCACAAAGAACTTAATATACGCAGCGATAAGATAGAGATATTTCAGGTGCTTAAAGACGGAGATTATTGGACTGACTTTCTTCTTAAAGGAAATGCCCGTAAATGTCTGATACCTTTTGGAGATGATGCTGATTTCATTAAAAGAATACCGCATCCGACAACGTTTATCCGTCCCGCCGGTCAATCCTTCATAGAATTTTTTAATTCCTGTGTTGCCGCAATACGTTGTTATTGTCCCGACATTATCGGTTGGACTTTCAACTCAAAAACACAAAAAATGGGTTATACTTTTTCAAAAAGAACGCAACCCATCAAAGAAGGGCAAAACGGATGGACGCTGATGTCGTATCAAACGCTTCGTGATTACCCCCGTTACTATACATATCGAAAAGATTTTCCGCTTCCCTATCAGGATTTCGTTAAGTTTCTGCGCGGGCAAATATGTTCCTTGCAAAAAGAAGCAGACGGTGTTGTTTCTCTGTATAATAATGATGAAGCCGTGTTTAGAAGATTAACCGTTAAGTTTTCTTGCGACACAGGCGAATGTAGTTTAATTCTTGAACTCTGTACAAATTATTCCTTTGTTGCGAATCCGTTGCCGCAGTTGGTCGCAAAAGGAAGGTTTCAGTATTGGCGTGAAGACGAAGACGGTACTTTGACTTTGTGGGAAATAAAATTGACTGACAGTGGTATCGAGAAAGATACGGTAGTATTTGCATATCCTCGTCTTCAATTTCCGGGCAACCGCGGCGTTTATGTACCGCCGCAACCTGAGGATGAGGTTCTCGTTACCATTGTACACGGCACATTTCCCATTGCGGATGTGATTACGAAAAAACCGGACACTAATGACGATTCGGCAACGGTAGTCATTAGAGGTGCAAAAACAACCATTGAAAAAGAACTATCAGTAGGCGAAAAGGCACTTTTTGAATCCCAAGTCAATATTAACGGAAAACTCACGGTCAAATGATACTTCTTACGCGTGACGCAAAGATATTCTGTATGCATGGCGGCAAGGTCAATCTCGAAGCCAAAGGCGCGTGTCAGCAATCGATGACCAGCGGCGACAGCGAAATGCTGTGTAAAGATGACTTGATCGGTGCGAAGATTGAAAATTGCTCGATACCGAACACCTCAACATCAAAAACTTGTACAAAGGTCGCCGCCCTCATTTCGGGAGAATTTTCAGGGATTTCGGCTGGTGGCCGCAAACCTCTGCTGGAAACATTAGTGGCACTGACAGATGGATTTCCCGCCCCTTATCTTAATACGAATATCACGGATGAAAGTTCGCATGTGAATGTGGAAGTTTCGGGTGAAGTTTCGCCAGAGTTTTCTCTGCCCGAAAAGCCGTTTGAACCCGACAAAGAGGATAAGGAGGAGATTCATTTCGTGGTAAAGGATGAATTTGGAGATCCCGTTACAGGTGAACGGTTCAGATTGACTCTTCCTGACGGCAGAGCGTTTGACGGTGTGTTAGATGATAAAGGAAAAATCGATGTTGAACATATCTGTGGCGGAGACGGAGAGAAATGTATACTGACGTTTCCGCAGTTGGAATCACAGCCGGTTTACAGGCGAAATTTTGGTAAAGAATGCTATGAGATAACGGTTAATCTAGCGAGGGATGAAGTTTGGTACGCTGCGGCTGCTGCCGGTTTGATTTACGAACGACGAGATGAACCAATATGCGGATTGAAATTGCTCAAATCCGGGGATTTGGGTGAACTTCGCCTTCCCGCACTGACTATTCAATATTTGACTCAAGACGATAGCAAAACAGGCCTTGGGGCAGGGCTTTACCAATATGACCAAGACGGGAAGGAAAAATTAATTCTCGCCTTTGCCGGTAGTGTCGAACTAGGGCTTAATATTGAAGCATTCAACGATTGGTGGACAAATAATTACCAACAGGCGAAAGGAAAGCCTGCATCGCAATATCTGTTGGCAATGAGGATTGCGGATGCACTAAAGAAGGTATTAAAAGACACGCAAGACATCATGATTACAGGCCATTCGCTCGGCGGCGGTTTAGCAAGTGCAGCATATTGTGTTTCCGGTTTCAAAACGTATACGTTCAATGCGGCAGGACTCCACGAAAACACCATTCGTAACGGCAATATACAAGATGGTAAACCCTATACCTATCACGGTTCTATTGAACGATATAAAGGTGCGGAAGAATCCGGGAAAGTTACTACCTTTTATGTCGATTATGATATTGGCAGTTTCATACAGGATAACGAAAAATCATTCCCGGTAGCAATTGGTAGAAGGGAACTGCGATTTTTTGAAACTCCTCAAAGGACTCGTGATGGACTTATCGAGTTATTGTCCCCTACTATTAAAGAATTAACGGAACCGCGTAATTGGTTCTTGTCTGACGAGCGTACTTTGAATGCCGCAAGAAAAGAGTGGAACAAAATTAAGGAAGATGGTGATGTAAAGATTATGGTTGAGTGCCATAAGATGCCCGCTGTCTATACAGCTCTGGGGATGCGCAATTTTGCGCAGAAAGAGACACTGTAGCACAAAAATTGCCTTGTGTCCGTGAGGTGGTGTGATTAGGCGGCGGCATACAGGGCGACAGACATTACTCCGTTTAAGGTCCACCTCATCCGTTTCCCCTTGCACCGGGAAGCAACACACTCGTCATTCCAGCACTCCACTCTCGTCGACGCAATCCACAATCCCGCGGCACTCCGCTCACCATAGTTCACCAACATATCCTTATTCTTCAATAAATAGTCGTCCCTGAAAAAGGAGTATTGTTGTTTTAATTCCTTATTGCGGCTTTCTTTTTCCGTGTTACAATTTACAATGCTTTTTTCAAAAAGCAGGCGTTTTCTGCCAAATACCTTGCAAA